>JAGHUW010000047.1 GCA_018064625.1 Candidatus Cryptobacteroides equifaecalis
AGCTGGAGTGAACCGGCATTGGCCTTGAGCTGCTCACGGGCCGTGAGAACGAGAAGTCCGGTCACTGCGTTCTTTCCAAAGTCACGGGCATAATTGAGGCGGCTCTCAGAGTACATCGTATTGATGATGGTCTTGGCACCCTCATTATAAGTAAGGTAATCGGTACCGGTCTCGTTCAGACGATATACATGATACTCACCTGTATAAGAGTCATAGGTATCAAGTGCATACCAGTATGGATTGAAATAACGGTTGACTGTATGCTCGGAAAGACGGGTGAGGTTGAAAAGGGTCATGAACGAGAGACCCTTTGTGATGAACTTGAGGTCCTGATCAAGCTGAACGGCAGCGATCATCTGGGAGCGCTGGTAGTCACGGTAACCCTTCACGAGGTTTGCGTACGGGTTGGTATAGGTACCGTCCTTGTAGTTACCGAACATGATATGCTTGATTCCCTTGTGCTCGTCATCCTGAGGATAGTATGCAGGGAAAAGGACAGGGTCCGAGTGAACCACCTGCTCATAAACGTCGGAACCACCGTTGAGAGGTCCGCCGTAGTCCGTGAAGTTACCTGTAAGACGTACGGCGAGCTTTGTTGTTGGAGTGATGTTGATATCGATGTTTGAGCGGAGAGTGTATGTCTTCTGGTCGATATTGTTGTTGAAGCTGTTTCTCTTGTCCACGTTGAGGATACCGGTATCCTTAGTATATGCACCTGAGACATAATATGTTGCGACGCGGCCACCACCTCGTGCGGAAACCGTTGCACGGTAGCTCTGAGCAGCATCCTTGAAGAGCATCTTGTACCAGTCGTTCAAAGGATAGATGATGCGGTTTGCATTAGGCTTGCCTGTCTGCTCGATCTTGTCGAAGCTGTACATGAGGTCTCCGAGAGGGTCACGTGTTGTGATGGCCTCGTTGAAGCCCTTCATGTAGGTGATGCCGTCTGCAAGATCTACAACGTCCGTTGGGGTTGAGATCGAGGTCTCCACACGTGCAAAAATCGTTGCAGGTCCTTCCTGACCGCGCTTTGTGGTGACGAAGATGACACCGTTCGCACCGCGGGCACCGTAAAGGGCGGTTGCAGTTGCATCCTTCATGACCGAGAAGCTCTCGATATCATCCGGCTGAAGACGGGCAAGGTCTGTTGCGGTAAGCTCGATGTTGTCGATGAGGATGAGAGGGCTGGTGTTGGCACCGAAGGTGGTGATACCGCGGACGAAGAAGTCCGCATTGTCCTGACCAGGCTCACCTGAACGCTGATAAGCGATCACACCTGCAACATTACCTGCAAGGGATGTGGTGAGGTTGCTGGAAGGCACCTTCAATGTTGAAACATCGATTGCTGTGATGGAACCAATCACACTCTCCTTCTTCTGCTTACCGAAAGCAACCACAACGGCATCGTCAAGCTCATTCCTGTCATCAGCGAGCTTGATGATGAAGTTGTTGACATCACCCACCCTCACGGTCTGGGTGACCTTACCGAAGAATTCGAATTTGAGCTGATCGGAGCTCTTTACACCGGACAGGGTGAACGCACCGTTCACGTCCGCAACCGTACCCTTGGTGGTGCCAAGAATCGTAACGGCAGCACCCGGCATAGGTTCTCCAGTCTCTTCCTCATAGATGATACCCTTCACCGTCTTTGTCTGAGCAAAAACGGAAAGGCTCATCGAAAGAAGAACGAGAATCAAGGAAAAGATTCTTCTTTTCGACATAGGTTAATATTTTAGTTATCAATAAATTCGGAAAGAGTGTGGCATCAAATCAATACCACACCCCCAAAAACCAATTTCAAATATAAGAAAAAAAATCCTTATTTGTTCAGTCTATCCTATGGATTTTATCCTCATAAACCTCATTGCCTTGAGCAGAATGAGCGGAAGACTCTTGTGAGGGTCCCTACCCCTGAGGTTGATCGAGATGCCGAGTTTCTTCACCACCGGTATCCTGGTGGTCTCGACGAACTCTATCATGGTGTCATCCGGATCCACGACGTAAGTGAAATGTCCGTCTGCATCACCCATGGAGAAATCATCCCCTCCGTCACATACGAAGTCGCTGCCCATGGCCTTGACCCTTGCATGGATTCCCTCCATGTTGCGTATGTCCAGACAGATCTGAATGAAGCCCGGATCTCCCCACCAGCGGCCCTCGAAGAGTTTCACCGGAGTCCTGTCCAAAGCCTGGATGAGCTCCAGTGTATAAGGTCCATAGATATGCCCGAGAGGTCCTTCGCAATTATTTGAAGTACAGAGCTTTACCCTGCGGAAACGTCCTTCTCCCCCGTTAAGGACGGCAAGATCCTTGAAATTGCCGGTCACGTCTGACAGGACTTTGTCCAGGCCCAGAAGCCTCTGATAGAAAGCTACGGATTTATCCATGTCACTCACACCTATCAGAGCGCCGTCCATTCCTCCGGTCGGGGTGCCGGTGTTCACAAAGACATAGCTTTCCTCAACTATGTCGAAGAGGTTGGAATACGGGTCCATGATGAAGAAATGCCTCTGACCGTGAGGGTCAGTCGAGACAGGGCCGAGCACCTTGGCACCATCAAGGGCGCAGAGATGGTCATAGGCCTTGTTTATATCCTCTGCCTTGACCCTGGCAGCGTTTATTCCGAGGTCTCCCGGAAGGGCAGGGCCCGGAGCCGGATGAATCTCGTTCTTCGGTTCCCATACCTCGAGACCACCGCCGCCTTTGAGGTTGAAGCCTAGAACGGCACGCCTCGGCCTTGGTTTTCCGCCCGTGTAAGGGAGCATCCTTTCCGCAACGCCCTCAGCGTCAGTGGCCATGAAATCCACCCCGAAGGCCTTGATATACCAATTGTAGGCCTCAACCACGTTGGTCACGCCCACACCTACCTGCTGCAATCCGCAAATTACTGTATCCATAAGTTTATTTAGATGAGACTCGGCCCGCAAGCATCCAGAAGATGCCGGGAGCCCATTTTTTCAAATATGCCATTATCAGTTCCACGCCGCCTATGAGCTTGCGCCTCCTGCCCCTTGCAATGGCGTTCACCGCTATGCGGGCGCATTTCTCCGCAGGCATGCCGTTCTGCTGCCCGGGATCCATCTGCCCGTGAGCCTTGCCATCCCCGTGAAGGGCGCTGAGGCTGATGGGGGTATTTATCCTGCCAGGAATGAGGAAGGTCACCCTGATGTTGGAATTCTCCGTCTGAAGCGATTCATACCAGCCGAAGAGGGCATGCTTGGAAGCGCAGTAGGCAGACCTGAGCGGGAAGCCGAAAAGACCTGAAATGGAGGTCGTTACCGCGATGTTCATGAACTCCGCGGCCTTGATCTTGTCTGCGAGCGCCATTGTAAGGCGAACCGGGCCGAAGAAGTTGGTTTCCATGACCTTGCGTACCACGGACTCGTCTGTCTCGAGGGCCTCCGAACGCTGAGAGATGCCCGCGTTCAGGACCAGGCAGTCCGGAATCTCCTGCAAAGCGGACGCGAAAGCGTCTATGCTGGCCTCCGAAGTCATGTCAAGAACTGCAGTCTGCACCCTGCAGGCGCCGGCGGCGATGCACCTTTCCTTCACCTCTTCGAGTCTCGCCTCGTTTCTTCCCGTAATGATGAGAGCGGCGCCCCTTGAGGCAAATTCCTCCGCCATGGCCGCACCTATGCCTGAACTGGCTCCGGTTATCAGCACCGATCTGTTCCTGAAATCCCTCACTTCCCTACTGTTTCTTCTGATAGAGGAACCTCCTGATCTTCATCGTGGCTGTCTTGACAAAAGGATGTTCCATAATCTCCACTTCATTGATATTGTTTGACTTGCGAACCTGTGCGTTCACAAATTCCATAAGAGCCTTCTTCTTCTCCTCTATATTCTCCATCCACTGGTCTGTCCTCTGCGTATCGAAATCTATCACGGATTCATCGAACTTGACCATTGCAACGAGCTTTCCCTCCTTATATACAACGAGGGACTCGCCAACGCCTGAGAAATTGTTGATCACACTCTCAATCTCCTCAGGATAGATGTTCTCGCCTGAAGGGCCTACAATCATGGAGCCCAAGCGTCCGCGTATTGTATAGAAGCCGTCCGCCGAGCAGCTTGCAAGGTCTCCGGTACGGAACCAGCCGTCCTTGGTGAACACGCCCGCCGTGCGCTCCGGATCCTTGTAATAGCCCAGCATCACGTTAGGTCCCTTGCACTGTATCTCGCCTTCGCCCGTAGAAGGGTCCACGTTGCCCAGACGCACCTCGACGTTGTGGCAATGAGGGCCTATGGTCCCGCATCGGCCCGAGCCCACAACCTTGGCCGTGATGAGAGGTGCAGTCTCCGTCAGCCCGTAGCCTATGGCATAAGGGAAGTGAGCTTTGATGAGGAAGGACTCCACCACAGGGTCGAGCTTGGCGCCGCCGACGCCGAAGAACCCGAGGTTCCCGCCGAAGAACTTTTTCAGCTTGCCTCCGATGATGCGGTAGGTAAGATGCGGGAACACATGCTCCATCCAGATGAGGGTGCGGCTCTTGTCTATGGTCTTGCGCACGCTGCTGCGGTAGATCTTCTCTATGATGAGAGGTACGGAGCAGACGATGTGGGGCTTGACCTCCTGAAGGGCACGTCCCAGCACGGAAGGCGTAGGGGCCTTCTGCAGATACGAGACCTCACCACCCACGAAGAGCGGATAAAGCAGGCTGAAGGCCAGCTCGTAGGTATGTGCGGCAGGAAGGATCGAGAGCCACCTCTGACCCTCCTCGGCCGGCTGCGCATAAGAAGCGGCAATCACGTTCTGGCAGAGGTTGCGGTGGCTGAGCATCACGCCCTTTGCCTTTCCGGTGGTTCCGGAAGTATAGAAGAGTCCGGCAAGGTCGTCCGGCTGAGGTTCAGCCACCGGCTGAGTCAGCGGTTCCCCCGGAGTTTCCTTCACAAGCTGCAGGGTATCAAGGTCATAGACAAACTTCATTTTGTCCATGACTTCAGGTGATATCTGGGCTTTCTTGGCCTCAGAGACAAAGAGTCCCACCGCCTCCGAATGCTCGACGATGTTGCTCACCTCCTGAGCCGACGACTCGGCAAGGACAGGCACTATCACCCTTCCGGAAGAAGCAGTGGCAACGAAGGCAACTGCCCATTCAGGCATGTTCTGGGCAAGGAGGACTATCTTCTCCCCTGCCCCGATACCAAGCTCGTCGTATTTATCCACTATGGCCTTGCAGGCCTGCCCGAACGCGGTAAAGGTATAGCCTCTCTCTGTATCGAGAAGCCTTGAATAGGTCAGTTCAGGATAATGCTCTACGGCATAGTCAAGGAGGCGCTTTATCGTGGTCACGTACTCCTCGCGGTAAAGTTTCTCTTTTCTGGTCATTGTCAATGAGTTATATATTTCTCAGGATGCTTTCCAACGAGGTGCATGTCCTCATATATCTTCTGTATCTCCGCCGTGTCCCTGCGTGCATCGTCAGTGAGAGTGAAGGATCTGCCGATGCCCACTCTTTTTGTGCCCCAGTCGAAATACGCAAGATAGACAGGGCAGCCTATTGTCCTTGCAATGGTATGATAGCCAGTCTTCCATCTTGCCACCGGCTTTCTGGTTCCCTCAGGAGCAATGGCAAGGTGAAATCTTTCCTTGGAATCCCTCATGTCATCTATCATTTTCTTCACGCACTGGGCAGGGTGTTTCCTGTCCACCGGAACGCCGCCCATCTTTCTCAGCAGAATGCCGAGCGGCCAGAAGAAAAGGTCTTTCTTGACAAGGCAGCGTGCCTTCTCACCGAGGCTCCTATAGTAAAGATAGGATATCACGAAGTCCATTATACTGGTATGAGGGGCGCCCAGAAGGATGCATACCCTATCCTCCGCAGCTCCGCCTACCGCAGTCCAGCCCATTCTTTTGAGGAGCCAGCCGCAGAATTTTTCCCATGTGGTCATAATCATGTGCTTTATATTTTACAAATATAGTCTTTTTTTTCTACCTTTGGAAGCGAGAAAAAATCAGTGTATGAAAAAACCTAGCCTCCTCCTCAAGATTTTCATTGCCATAGTTCTGGGCATTGTGACCTCCCTGTTCTTCCCTCTGTGGCTCGACCGGGTATTCATGACCTTCAACTCGATATTCGGCAACTTCCTGGGAATGTTCATACCGCTTCTCATCATAGGCCTCGTGGCTCCCGGCATAGGGAATCTGGGCTCAGGTGCCGGAAAGCTTCTGGGAATAACCATCCTCATAGCAGGCCTGTCCACGGTAAGTTCAGGATTCTTCTCGTATTTCACCTGCCGATGGTCCTATCCCGTCCTTCTGGGCGACTCCATGAAGAACTTCGGCACCATACCTCTGGACAACACCATAGCCCCATATTTCACAATCGAGATGCCGGCGTTCATCACAGTGACTACCGCTCTGATCTGTGCATTCATACTCGGGCTCGGATGCTCCATCATCACGGGAACCACACTCAAGGGAGCAACCAATGACTTCGGAGAGCTCGTCATGAAGGTCATCGAGAAGGTGATAATACCGCTTCTCCCAATCTACATCTACGGAATCTTTCTCCAGATAGGCGCAGAGGGCAAGATCGCCCCTCTCCTCGGCATGTTCGCCAAGATCATAGTGATCATCTTCATCATGCATATCACAGTGCTCATGGTTCAGTTCCTCATAGCCGGAATCGTTTCCGGAAAGAACCCGTTCAAGGCTCTCTGGACCATGCTTCCGGCATACGTCACCGCACTCGGAACGCAGTCGTCCGCCGCGACCATACCGGTAACCCTGAAACAGGCGATAAAGAATGGCGTCTCGGAAGAGGTGGCCTCGTTCGTGGTGCCACTCTGCGCGACCATACACATGTCCTGCAGCGAGCTCAAGATCGTGGCCTGTGCCATGGCGGTCTCTCTCAGTTTCGGGCTTCCGGCAGACTTTGCAACCTATTCCGGATTCATCCTCATGCTGGCCATCACCACAATCGCAGCTCCGGGCGTACCGGGAGGCTGCATCATGGCGGCATTGGGACTTCTCAGCAGCATGCTTGGAATCAATGCAGAGATGCAGGGTGTGATCATCGCCCTCTATATGGTGATGGATAGCTTCGGAACCGCAGGCAACGTCACCGGAGACGGAGCCATAGCCCTTATCATCAACAAGATAAGGTCAAAATAGATACATATCGTATCCTATTCCGCAGGCATCAAGTTCCTCAGCGAAATACATCTCAAAGTCGTTCTCGCGTATCCTGCGCGTGAAGTTCATCGTGGTTGTTCCGTCGTAGCTGACGCAGGCGCAGGAGCCTGATTTCTCCCTGGTCCTTCCCAGCATGAACTCTATTCCGCAGACATAATCCTTCATGGCTTCCGGAAGCTCCACGGCGCCCATGTTGGACAGCGTGTGCGAGCAGTAGCTGTCTCCCTTCAGGTGGTTTATCAGGTTCATGACAGGCTTCTTGATCACGCGGGGAATGGCTGCGATGGCAGGATTGTCCTCAAGCGCGACGTTTGCCGCAACGCGGGTAGTGATGCGCCCTGGCAGCGTATAGAGACGCTTCTGAAGGGACACCTCTTTGACTATCTGTTCAAGGCCGTAGGCCCCGTTGTGCAGGTCAAGTCCAAGATAGACGTAAGAGGAGAAGTTCCTGAGCGTGCCCGCGCCGAACATCTTCCTGAGGTTCACGGGAACTTCGATCCTTATGTACTTTTTCTTGAAAGGGGAAGCATCCTCGGAGTGGACACGCTGCAAAGACTTGAGCATCAAGGAAGTCAGCAGTTCGGTCACGGTACATCCCAGGTCCCTTGCCTTGTCAGAGAGATCCGCCGTGGAGATATTCAGCTTCACATTATGCAGAACGTCATACGGTTCCACGCTGCCTTTTATATGATAGGCTCGGGAATCCTTGTCAAGGGAGCCCTTGGCACCACTGAAAGAGCGGAAAGCGTCATTGAATTCCTCCTCCACGGGCTCATCCTCCGGGTCGAGAACGTAGCCTCCATACTCTATCTGCACTCCTCTGCTCAGTCTGAGGTACTCCGCCGTGAGGCTGAGGAGGAAGGTCATGGCTCCGGTACCGTCGGTCACGGCATGGAAAACGTCGAGGTCTATCGTATTCACGCTGCAGCTCACGCGGAACATGTAACCTCCATTCTCCTTGAAGGAGAAAGGTCTGAGAGGGGCAGGCCTGCCTATCTGAGGATCATTTTCAAGTTTACGCAGATACCACCAGAAAAAGCCCTTGTCCAGCTTATATGCAAAGCTGGGAAAGCGGGGGATGATCCTTTTCAAGGCAAGGGCCAGCACGCTCTCATCTATATTATCTTTAAGAGTAACACTCATGCGGAACAAAGAAGCGTATCTCCTGCTCAGGCAGGGAGGGTAGATCAATGCCGCGTTGTCCAATCTTGTAACAGTAGGTACAGTCATACTTTT
>JAGHUW010000036.1 GCA_018064625.1 Candidatus Cryptobacteroides equifaecalis
ATCTGGGCATTGTTCACAGGTCTTGCTGCGTTTGCGCAGTTTGACCTGGACATGCCTCTTCCCATGAATCCGGATCTGAGGATAGGCAAGCTGGAGAACGGCCTGACCTATTACATCCAGCACAATGAGGAGCCAAAGGAAAGAGCCGACTTCTATATCATATATAAGGTCGGCGCCCTTCAGGAGAACGACAATCAGAACGGTCTGGCCCATTTCCTTGAGCACATGGCCTTCAATGGAACCAAGAATTTCCCTGGAGGGAACTCTGAGTCTTCCAGCATTGTCAAGACCCTCGAGAGACACGGCGTTGCATTCGGACGCAACATCAATGCCTATACCTCCCTCGACAGGACAGTCTATTACATGAACGATGTCAATGTCAATGACAAACCGCTTGTGGATACCTGCCTTCTCGTGCTCCATGACTGGGCTCATTATGTGACCCTGGACGGACAGGAGATAGACAATGAGCGCGGCGTCATCTCTGAGGAATGGAGAACCCGCAACAATTCGGCTGCCCGCATGCGCAAGCAGTGGTTCCCTGTCATCTTTGGCGACACTCCTTACTCAACCCATGATGTCATAGGAAGTTACGAGATCATCAACAACTTCAAGTACGACGAGCTCCGCGACTTCTACTATCAGTGGTACCGCACAGACATGCAGGCAGTGGCCGTTGTGGGAGATATAGATGTGGATGAGATCGAGGGCAAGATCAAGGCCATGTTCTCACATATCCCTGCAGTGGAGAACCCTACACCGAAGGCCAAGATCAGCCTTCCGACCAATGACGAGCCTCTTTACGCCCTTGCCACCGATCCGGAGCAGGCAAATACCGAGGTCGAGGTCATAATGACACATGACAGGACCTTCCCTCAGACAGTGGGCGGGCAGAGGACCAAGACCATCCAGAACCTCTACAGCGTCATGCTCAAGCAGCGTCTGGCCGATATCGTCACCAACGGTGACCCTGTACTCTCGGCCGGCAGCGCCGGAATCAGCGAGTTCATCCCTGGAACCGAGGCATACAGCATGTCATCTACAGCCAAGGGCGGCAAGGACCTCGAGGCTTTCGAAAAGGTATATACAGAGGTGGCAAGGGCACAGCGCTTCGGTTTTACCGAGGGTGAGCTCAGGCGCGTGAAGCTCGACGTCCTCTCCGGGCTCGAGAACCAGTACAAGCAGAAGGACAAGACCAAGAACAGCACCATCGCAGGCCATATTGTCAGCGTGTTCGCATACGACAAGATTGCCTTGAACATGGACTTCAACTACAAGATGGTCAAGTTTATTCTCGACAGCATCAGCCTGAAGGACATCAACGACTTTGCTTCCACCGTGCCTGACTTCAAGAACGTGAAGGTGGTTGTGATGGCCAAGGAGGACCCTCAGGCGCACTATCCTACGAAGGAGGAAGTCCTCGGCGTCATTGCCAAGGTAGATGCGGACAAGAGCATCAAAGCCTTCGAGGACAAGGAACTCGGCTCGTCCCTCCTGGACAGGGAGGTGGCTGCCGGAAAGATCGTCAGGGAGAGAGCCCTTCCGGTATTCGGCGCAAAGGAGTGGAAACTTTCCAACGGCGCCAAGGTCATTTACGCCAAGGCCGACCATGACAAGGATGCCGTCAGCCTCAGCTCAAACAGCTACGGCGGATCTTCGCTCTATCCTGTTCCCGAACTGATCGACGTCTTCGCCGTTGCGATCGCCCCTTCATATTGCGGTTCCGGCAAGTTCTCTGCCTCAGACCTCAAGAAGGTCCTCGCCGGCAAGAAGGTAGATGTGGGCGTTTCCGTCAAGGATCAGGTGGAGTCCATTACAGGAACTTCCACCACCAGGGATTTCGAGACCATGATGCAGCTTGCATATCTCAGGATGGCGGAGCCTCGCTTCGATTCTACAGGTTTCTATGCCGGAATCGCGAATTTCAAGAATCTGCTCAAGATGTTCGCTTCAAGGCCTGAGACCGTTATTGGCGACTCTCTCGGCAGGATCCTTACCAATTATCATCCGAGAACCCTTTCCCTCACTCCGGAGACTCTGGACGGGGTGGACCTTTCCGTTGTGGAGAGAATCTACAGGGAGCGCTTCGGCAATGCATCTGACTTCACTTTCTTCATCGTGGGTGATGTGGAAGAGGCTGAAGTGAAGCCAGCCGTTGAGAAGTACCTCGCTTCGCTTCCTTCCACGGGAAAGAAGGAGAAGTTCGTGGACCACAAGGAGTATATGCCTAAGGGACGTACTGTCAAAAGGGTAGTCATACCGTTCCAGACCCCTAAGGCCAATGTGAATATAGTGTATTCCGAGTTTGCCAGGATAGACAGCAAGACCCTTGTCAAGATGTCTGTCCTCCGCGAGGTCATGAATATGAGGTTCATCACAAACATTCGTGAGAAGGAAGGCGGCACCTACGGTGTCAAGGTTCAGCTCTCCGGCAAGAGACTTCCAAAGAAGAAGATCACATGCAATATCTCTTTCGATACGGACATCACCAAGGCAGACCGTCTGCATGACCTTGTGCTTGTGGAGATTGACAATATCTGCAAGGACGGCATGACCGTGGACGAGCTCGACAATATCCGCAAGAACCTTCTCAAGAACCGCGAGCAGTCAAAGAACAACAACCAGTGGGTGGAGAAGAATCTGCGTGACTATGTTCTCTACGGTGAGGACAATGCAAATCCAAAGAACTACGAGGATATTCTCAACGCTCTCACCACCGAGGATGTGAGAAAGTTCGCAGAGAGCTTCTTCAAGAAGGCCGATATGGTCGATGTGATATTTGCAAACGAATTCGCAGAATGAAAAAGATAGCATTGTTTTTTATGGTATTGTCTGTCATGGCCGCCTGCAGGAAGGGCCCGGCCGTGATAGACGGAACCATCACGGGATACAACGGCCAGGGTACGACTTTCCTCCAGACAGATCCGCTCGAGAGGGGAGAGTATGTGGTATCCGAGGACGGTACATTCCATATCGAGAGGAATATTTCCGCTCCGGCTCAGATTATCGTAAGCGTAGCGAAGGCAGGCTCGGCAAACCTTCTGCTCCTTCCCGGAGAGACTTACAGCCTCAGCCTGGACCTGACTGCCACACCGGCAGCGTGGACTGTGGAGAGCAGCTGTCCGTCCGAGATGGCCTTCTTCGATTACTACAGGAATGACTTCTGTCAGATGGATTTCAGGAGCTACGTCTTTCCTGATACCTTCGCTGAGTACGAAGCCTTCTGGGATGCCCGCGTGGCAGACGCAACATCACGTCTCAAGAGCGTAAGGAGTGCGGCTGCGCGCAAGTATCTTGCCGATTGTGTAAGCAATACTGCAGCCAACAACAAGTTCAGCTATGCATGGCAGATGCAGAAGAGGGGCGTGGCATACGACTCCGACCCTGACTTCATGGCTTTCTTCAACAGCATAGACCTGGGCAGCGAACGCAATCAGAGGACACTTCTCAGGAATATGATCACCGTCAAGGAGGCCTGCTATTGCGATACCATCTCTGCCGGTGTGCGCCATATCATGGCGATAGATGAGCTCTGCCCTACCAGGGAACTCCGCGACTCGGTTACCAGAGAGTATCTTGTCAACACCTTCAAGGATGCGAAGATCTCGTCCAGGTACGAGGGCGATTACCTCCTGGACAAGGCTGCCGGACTGATTGCCGACGAGGCAGAGATGCAGTCCTACCGCGAGAGCGTTGCCAAGGCCGTGGCTCTTCTCAGGGGTAACCCTGCCATCGATTTCAGGATGACAGACCCGTCCGGCAAGACCATCATGCTGTCTGAGCTCAAGGGCAAGGTTGTGTATGTGGATTTCTGGGCCACCTGGTGCATACCGTGCTGTCTGCAGATCCCTCACATGAAGGTCCTTGCGGCCAAGTACGCTTCCAATCCTCATGTTGCCTGCATCAGCGTGAGCATGGACAAAGACCTCGCAATGTGGAAGTCCTTCCTTAAGTCCGATTCAGCCACCTGGCCTCAGTATGTGGCAGAGAATGCCGGCAAGGACATCATGGATGCCTATGGCTTCCGCGCCATCCCTCGCTTCATGCTCTTCGATCAGGAA
>JAGHUW010000063.1 GCA_018064625.1 Candidatus Cryptobacteroides equifaecalis
AATTTCACATCACAAATTTAGCACAATTTTTGCTACATTTGCAGGTAATGGAAGATATGGTAAATAAAGCGTATTCGATCGCTTATGATGTGCTGAAGGAACAGACCAGATATGACGGCAGTCCCTTTTTCCAGCACCCTGAGAATGTTGCGAAGATAGTCTCTGACGAGATTGGTCTTGATGACACCTGCGTGGCGGCGGTTTACCTCCACGAGGCAACCCGTACACACAAGGAGATAGACATCAGCGGATTCCCTCATGATGTCCAGGTCATTGTGGACGGCCTGAACAAGATTGCCACCATCAAGCCCAAGGATACGAGGCTGGAGGCTGAGAACTACAAGAAGCTGATAGTCCAGTATTCCACAGACCCTCGAGTGACTGTGATAAAGATTGCGGACCGCCTTGAGGTGATGCGCAACCTGAATTTCTTCCCCAAGTCTTCCCGCGAGCAGAAACTGCTCGAGACCCTCATGCTGTACATCCCCCTGGCACACCAGCTCGGCCTGTACAACATCAAGAGCGAGCTTGAGAACATTTATTTCAGATACGCCGAGCCGGAGCAGTTCCGCGCCATTTCCAATAAACTCAAGGCTACTGAAAGGGACCGTGAACTCCTGATGCAGGAGTTCATTGAGCCTCTCAAGAAGAAGCTTACGGACGAAGGGATCCATTACAAGCTGAAGATGCGCACCAAGACCGCCTATTCCATCTTCAGGAAGATGCAGGTGCAGAAGGTGCCTTTCGAGGGGGTGTTCGACGTCTTCGCCATACGCTTCATCATAGACTGCGAGCCGGACCCGACTATAGAGAAGGACCTCTGCTGGAAGGTTTATTCCTACGTGACGGAGGAGTACGAGCCTGACACGAAGCGCCTGCGCGACTGGCTTACCAATCCCAAGCCGAACGGCTACGAGTCCCTGCATATCACGGTAAAGAACAGGCAGGGAGCCTCCCTCGAGGTGCAGATACGCACAAAGCGCATGGATGACGAGGCTGAGAACGGTGCCGCCGCGCACTGGTCCTACAAAGGAATACAGCACGAGCAGACCATGGACCGATGGCTGCGCTCCGTCAGATATGCCCTCGAGCATCAGGCTACGTCCACTCCGGAGGACATGCCTCTGCCGCCTTCCAAGGAAATCTTCGTCTTCACCCCTACGGGAGAGCTGAGGATACTCTCGGCCGGGTCGTCGGTACTTGACTTCGCCTTCAACATCCACTCCGGAATAGGCTGCAGGTGTACGGGCGGAAAGGTGAACGGAAAGGCCGTGCCTATCAAGGAAAAGCTCAATACGGGAGATGTCATAGAGATCCAGACAAGCAAGAACCAGAAGCCTTCCCGCGACTGGCTGAACTGGGTGGTTACCACCAAGGCCAGAACCAAGATCAAGCAGGAACTCGACGCGGAGGAACGCAAGGCTGCCGCCGAGGGCCGCGAGATGCTGGAAAGGAGGCTCAAGAACTGGAAGATGGAATTCCCGGATGAACTCCAGCAGGAGTTCATGAAAAAGCACAAATACAGCTCGAACCTTCAGTTCATGGCCGCCATAGGCAGAGGACAGGAGGATGTGAACGATATCAAATCCTTCATAGTTGCCATGAATGAGGAAGCTTTGCGCAAGCAGACTCAGGAAGAGGTTATCGAGGAGAAGAGGGACTATTCCGGCAGTCATGGCGGAGACAATATCATGGTCATAAGTGCCAGGAACGTCAAGGGCCTCGACTATGCTATGGCAAAGTGCTGCAACCCTGTCTTTGGAGACGATGTGTTCGGTTTCGTGACCAGGACGGAGGGTATCAAGATACACAGGATGTCCTGCCCCAATGCCGCCAGGCTGATTGACCGTTACCCTTACCGTATACAGAAGGTGGTATGGCAGGACAGTGACAACACGGGCAATTTCCAGTGCACCCTAGGCATTACAGCAGAGATGGAGCATCATGTACTGGGTGCCATCATGGATGTCATAGGCCAGTTCCGTGCTTCCATACGCTCATTCAATGTGAATGAGAATCCGCGAAAGGGTACCTACGAGATAAGCGTCAGGCTGCTTGTTCCTTCCAATATGGAACTGGACAAGATACTCTCCCTTGTGGGAAACATCAAGCAGGTGATAAGGATAAGGAGGCAGTAGGATGAGCAAGTGGGATCTCGTGGTCTTTGACCTGGACGGAACGTTGCTGGATACTATAGATGATCTTGGTGCGGCGGTGAACCACGCCATGGAGCTGCGTGGCTATGCCCTTCACACTATAGACGAGTATAAGAAAATGGTGGGGCATGGGGTGAGGAATCTGGTGCGGAACGCACTTCCTGAAAACTGCAGGACAGAAGAGGAGATCGG
>JAGHUW010000182.1 GCA_018064625.1 Candidatus Cryptobacteroides equifaecalis
AGGAATCGATAGTGACAATGAGTTCAGAATCCGCAATGGGTGGAAAGAGTCCGGAGCATGAGACGCTCAGGAACATGGCAAGAAAGATTGTCTTTTTCATAGCTGTAAAGTTTGATGCAAAGGTAAGGAATTACCCTGAAAAGAAGTTCCACGGGAATATAAGAAACTTATGAAAGAATGTTAAAAAACATAAAAAAATTCACGGGGCGCTTGCAATCACTGCGAGCACCCCGCTACTTAACCTAAACTTAAACTATGAAAAACTTCATTGCGAAAATAATTATTTTTTTTGAATTGACAAACAAAATGCTTTAACTTTGTCATCAAATCAAACCCTGCCCCCTTAGTTTAATGGATAAAATGCAGGATTCCGGTTCCTGTGATAGGCGTTCGATTCGCCTAGGGGGTACAAATCTCTTCTATCCGACAATCCACCGGCCCAGCTTTGGAATCCGCTGCACAAGCACGGAGAATACAGCCACACAGACATAACTGCACACGGCAGTGAGAAGTATCTGGACAGGTGTCGTGCATGCGCCGAGGACACCCTGGTCACCTACGCCCCAGAGATTGCGGAACAGTCCGGAGAAGAACGCCAGGAATAGCATGTGGCACAGATACATGCCGTAGCTTGCCTTCGAGACTGGCAGCACCACCTTCTCATAAAAGGCCGATACTGAACCGATTCCCTTGAAGAACAGCACCCAGCCCACTGTCATGAGCACCACGCCAGCCGAATTGAAGGCCCATGGCGTCTCCCAGCCTGCGGCAAGAGACACGTCTCCGCCCACGGGATATACGCCTCCGGCACTCGCGGACACCCTCGAGAGGAAGCCCCAGAAGGAAATCGCGAATCCGGCTATCCAGCACGGAATGCCCATTCCCAGCGCATCCCTTCTGGAAGTGTTGCCGAGGAACTTCCTTATATAGAGACCCAAGAGCATATAGCCTATGAATCCGCTGAAATAGTAGAAAAGGCCGAAGTCGTTCCAGCTCGCCTCACCCCAAAGCGGGTAGCGGGCAGGCATGGGGATACCGCTCGGCCCGTATATGAAGGCGGCGGAGTCTCCTGCGAACCACTCCCTTATGAAAGGTATGAATGATGTAAAAAGGCAGAGAAGCAGATAGCCGCGCAGTTCCTTCTCCCCCACTTTCTCAGCCCATGGCGAGAGCAGCGGCATCAGAATATACAGACCTATGATCATATATACGAACCACAGATGCCCGGCAGCGTAGTTGAAGTTCAGAAGGAGATCTCTGAAGTTCTGCACCGGCTCGCCCCAGGCAAGGGCATACACGACGGACCATATTGCAAACGGAATCAGTATCCGCAGAGCCCTGCGGCGCAGGAACTCCCCTGTCTCATAATGCACAGGGAACTGAAGGTAGCTGGATGCCACCACGAACACAGGCACGCAGGCCCTGGCAAGAGAGTCGAACAGGGAGGCCCAGAAGGCGTCGGAAGCGGTAAGGACCAGCGAGCCATCGCCCCCAAGATAGAACGGTTCGGTGCTGTGGACCAGCATCACGAGAAAACATGCAGAGACGCGCATCCAGTCCATCCAGACCTCGCGCTTATTTTCCATAGCGGTACTCATATTGACAAAGGTACATAATTATTGCATATATTTGCACAAATCAAAAATCTTGACATGAAGACAGCATTCGTATTCCCCGGTCAGGGATCCCAGTTCTCCGGAATGGGAAAGGACCTCTATGACAGTCACGACAAGGCCCGCGAGATGATGGAGCAGGCCAACGACATACTCGGATTCAGGCTCACAGACATCATGTTCACCGGCAGCGACGAGGACCTCAAGGCAACCCGCGTCACCCAGCCGGCGGTATTCCTGCACTCCGTCTGTGCGGCGGCCTGCAGCGGCCTGCCTGACCCGGACATGGTAGGAGGCCACTCCCTCGGCGAGTTCTCGGCCCTCGTCGCCTGCGGGGCTGTAGCATTCGAGGATGCGCTGAGGCTCGTGTCGGTCCGGGCCGAGCAGATGCAGCTCTGCTGCGAGAAGGTTCCCGGAACCATGGCGGCGATCATCGGCCTTGATGCAAAAAAGATAGAGAATATCTGCGCCGAGGTTGACGGCACGGTGCTGGCCGCGAACTACAACTGCGACGGTCAGATCGTGATCTCCGGAGAAAAGGAGGCTGTCGAGGCTGCCTGCGCGCTGATGAAGGAAGCCGGGGCGAAGAGGGCGCTTCCGCTGAGCGTGAGCGGCGCTTTCCACTCCCCTCTGATGGCACCCGCATCCCTCGAACTGGCCAAGGCGATAGAGAACACCTCGATAAAAGAACCTTTCTGCCCTATATATCAGAATTTCAGCGCCTTGCCTGAGACTGACCCGGAGAGGATAAAGGAGAATCTCCTGCTTCAGCTCACCAACCCGGTGAAGTGGACCCAGACCGTGAAGAACATGGCCGCCGACGGAGCGGAGGAGTTCAAGGAGTTCGGCCCTGGCAATGTTCTGCAGGGTCTTATCAAAAGAATTCTGGGCTGAACCGGGAGTTTTTAGAAAATAAATTTGTATATTGTTGTGCTCTTTCCGTTTTGGATGGGGCACAACCCGCATAATCAAGACACAGAATATGGAAATCAAGAATTACCTGGCAGTTGACCTGGGCGCTACAAGCGGAAGGACAATCGTGGCAAGCTACGACGGATCCAAGGTCACCATGCGCGAACTAACCAGATTCAAGAACCCTATCATCCCTACCGGAGGACATCTCTTCTGGGACCTTCCGGGACTCTACAACGAGATACTTACCGCACTCAGGAAAGTGGTCGAGGAAGGAATAAAGATCGAATCCATAGGTATCGACACCTGGGGTGTGGACGTTGCATTCTTCGGAAAGGACGGGCAGCTTCTCAGCCTGCCTTACTGCTACCGCGACTCCCACACCGAGGGAGCGATAGACCGCTATATGAAGATGCATGAGAAGAAGGAGGTCTATGACCGTACCGGAATCCAGTTCATGGAGTTCAACACACTCTTCCAGTTAGACACCCTCAGGCACAACGGATGCACGGCCTACGAGAATGCGGACAAGATTCTCTTCACCCCTGATGCTCTCATCTACATGCTCACAGGCAAGGCCATCTGCGAATACACCATCGCATCTACCTCACAGATGCTCAACCCTAATACAGGAGACCTCGACCATGACCTCCTCAAGAGCATAGGCCTGAGCAGGGAGCATTTCGGTCCGATGACTCAGCCGGGTACCGTGATCGGCCCTCTGTCCGAGCAGGTGCAGAAGGCAACGGGCATGGGCCCCGAGGTCAAGGTAGTGGCCATCGCCGCGCACGACACAGCGTCGGCCGTAGCAGCAGTCCCTGCAAAGGACGCCAACTACGCATACCTCAGCTGCGGAACCTGGTCCCTCATGGGAATCGAGTCCCCTACCCCTATAATCAATGAGGAGAGCTACCGCCAGAACTTCACCAACGAGGGAGGAATCGAGGGTACCACACGTTTCCTCAAGAACATCTGCGGGCTGTGGATCTTCGAGCAGAGCCGCAAGGAATTCAAGGACGTACCTTCAGAGATAGGCGCACTCTCCGCCCTCTGCGAGCAGTCCGATTTCGATTCACGCATCAACCCGGACGACCCTTCATTCGCACACCCGGAGTCCATGACCAAGGCAATAGACGAATACCTCGAGAAGACAGGACAGATACTCCCGAAGACACCGGCAGACTACATACGCTGCATCTACAAGAGCCTCGCCTTCCGCTACAAGGCCATCATTGGCATACTCGAGGAGTTCTCACCGAACCCTATAGAGTGCCTGCACGTCATAGGAGGAGGAGCCCTCAACAAGTATCTCATGCAGTACACCGCTGACGCGATAGAGCGTCCTGTGATCTGCGGACCTATAGAGGGAACAGCCCTTGGCAACGTACTCATGCAGATCAAGAGCCAGGGCCTCGTGAAGACCCTTCCGGAGATGAGGGAGATCGTTGCGAATTCAGTGGAACTCACAGTATATAATCCAACAAATAAATAACATTGACAATGACTAAAGAAACAGTAAACCAGGCTTACGCTATCGCCAAGGAGCGCTATGCAGCCATTGGAGTTGACACAGAGAAAGTACTGGAGCAGCTCCAGAATTTCCACCTCTCGATGCACTGCTGGCAGGCAGATGACGTAAAGGGCTTCGAGGTTCAGGCCGGCGCCCTTACCGGAGGTATCCAGTCTACAGGAAACTATCCGGGAGCCGCACGTAACATAGATGAACTCCGTGCAGACATCCTCAAGGCAAAGAGCCTCATCCCGGGTACACACCGTCTCAACCTTCATGAGATCTACGGAGATTTCCAGGGCAAGGTAGTGGACCGCAACGAGGTTACACCTGAATACTTCCAGAGCTGGATCGAGTGGGCAAAGGAGAACAACACCAAGCTCGACTTCAACTCCACCTCATTCTCTCACCCTAAGAGCGGCAACCTCTCACTCGCTAATCCTGACGAGAGCATCCGCAGCTTCTGGGTAGAGCACAGCAAGCGCTGCCGTGACATCGCAGACGCAATGGGAAAGGCACAGGGAGACCCTTGTATCATGAACACATGGGTGCATGACGGATGCAAGGACGTTTCCGTAAACCACATGCTTTACCGTGAGACTCTCAAGAAGTCCCTCGATGAGATCTTCGCAGAGAAGAAGGCAAACATGAAGGACTGCGTTGAGGGAAAGGTATTCGGTATCGGCCTCGAGAGCTTCACCGTAGGCTCACATGACTTCTACACCGCATACTGTGCAAAGAACAACATGATGCTTACCATCGACACAGGCCACTATCATCCTACCGAGGTCCCTGGCGACAAGGTTTCAGGTGTTCTCGCATTCGTTCCTGAGCTCATGCTCCACGTCTCACGTCCTGTACGCTGGGATTCAGACCATGTGACAATCATGGACGACATGACCCAGGATCTCTTCTCTGAGATCGTACGCGCAGGTGCACTTGACCGCGTACACTACGGACTCGACTACTTCGACGGATCGATCAACCGCGTAGGCGCTTACGTGATCGGTTCACGCGCTGCCCAGAAGTGTATGCTCAAGGCTATGCTCGAGCCTCAGGCAACCATCAGCAAGTATGAGCTCGAGGGCCGTACATTCGAGACTCTCGCCCTCCTCGAGGAGTGCAAGGCTCTCCCTTGGAATGCCGTTTACGACGAGTTCTGCGTACGCAACGACGTGCCTGTGGGTGAGGCATTCATGGCTGACGTGATCAGCTACGAGAAGAACGTTACATCAAAGAGATAATCCGGCATGGGTTCTTCCATACTTATAGGACTTCTGATCATAGCTGTTGGCGCATTCTGTCAGTCCAGCAGCTATGTTCCCATCAACAAGATCAAGTCTTGGAGCTGGGAGAGCTACTGGCTGGTCCAGGGAGTTTTCGCCTGGCTGGTCTTCCCTCTTCTCGGAGCCCTGCTCGCCGTTCCTTCAGGCGAGAGTCTCTTCTCTCTTTACGCGCAGTATCCTAAGGAAAGTCTGCTCACCGTCCTCTTCGGAGCGCTCTGGGGAGTAGGCGGTCTCACCTTCGGCCTCTCGATGCGTTATCTTGGCGTGGCACTGGGGCAGAGCATAGCTCTCGGCACCTGTGCAGGCCTTGGTGCCATCCTCGGCCCGGTTTTCACAGGACACGCATCTGACCTTACCAGCTCAGTCATCATAGGAGTGGTTGTGACACTTGTCGGCATTGCCATCATTGGCGTTGCCGGTGCAATGAAGTCCGCCGCCCTGCCTGAGGAGGAGAAGAAAAAAGCAGTGAAGGATTTCAATTTTGGAAAGGGTATCACCGTTGCCCTGCTGGCCGGATTCATGAGCGCATGCTTCAACATCGGCCTCAGCTTCGGCGAGCCTCTGAAGTGGGCTGAGACCAAGGACATCTTCAGCTCCCTTCCTGCAACCCTGCTCGTGACCATTGGTGGATTCATAACAAACGCAGCCTACTGCCTGTACCAGAATTCGAAGAACAAGACCTTCTCAGATTATGCCCAGGGCAGTCTTTGGGGCAACAACCTCGTGTTCTGCGCCCTCGCAGGTCTGCTGTGGTACAGCCAGTTCTTCGGACTCAGCCTCGGAAAGGGCTTCCTTACCGGATTCCCTGTGCTTATCACCTTCAGCTGGTGTATACTCATGGCTCTCAACGTTACCTTCTCCAATGTCTGGGGCATCATCCTCAAGGAGTGGAAGGGTTGCTCCGCCAAGACCATCGCCGTGCTCCTCTGCGGTATCGC
>JAGHUW010000072.1 GCA_018064625.1 Candidatus Cryptobacteroides equifaecalis
CTACCGCCGGCGGCTACTCTGGCTACGTTGGGAGCTATTCCATAGAGAAGAGTTTTCTCGGCCTGCCGGAACGCATCGGTCTGAATACGAATCTTGCCTGCACCGAACTTCTTGTGGACGGAGAGTCACTTGGCCGCCGCGCCTGGGGACCTTACGAATGGGATGTCCCTGAAAAATATCGCCGGGGCAGGCATACCGTGACTGTGCGCATAAGCACCAGCATCATGCCTCTTTTCGGGGATATGAAACTGCTGGAAAAAGATCAGCCATACATTCCGTGGCTCAGGATCAAGCCGGGAATGCATGGCGATAAGACAATTACAGGAATATTCTAGATTGTGATGAGCTCGTAGCTTCTTGAGCCCAGACCTATCTTTTCTCCGTGAGAGAGTTGAGTTTCCCACTCGCTCTCAGGCATGCTGTTTCTGAAGTGGTCCTTGCGGTCCACGAAGCCTTCTGCGTGCATGTTGTCGTCCAGCAGGGAATTCTTCATGGGCTTTGCCTTGAGACAGGCGTCGGCGCAGGCCTGATCGAGTGCCACAGGGTCTTTGGACGCGAACATTCCTATGTTCGGGAGTATAGGGGCGTCGTTCTCGCCGTGGCAGTCGCAATAAGGGGAAACGTCAACAATGAGGGAAATGTGGAAGCATTCCCTTCCGTCGACCACAGCTTTGGTATACTCTGCCATCTTTGCGTTCAGCACCGGTATGGCCTGGTCGTTGGTAAAGTCGATTGCGTCGAAGTTGCAGGCGCCAAGGCAACGTCCGCAACCCACGCAGTTGCTCTGGTTGACGCGCATCTTGCGTGTCCTGTCGTCGAACTCCAGACCGGAATTTGCGCATTCCCTTGCACATTTGCGGCATCCGCGGCAGAGTTCTTCGTAAATCACAGGCTTGCCGTTGGAATGCATGTCCTTCTTTCCGGCACGTGAGCCGCAGCCCATTCCTATGTTCTTGATGGTTCCGCCGAATCCTGTCATCTCATGGCCCTTGAAGTGGGTGAGGCTTATGACTATGTCCGCATCCATGACGGCGCGTCCTATGCGTGCCTCCCTGGTGTATTCCCCTCCCTCCACAGGGACGGCTACGTCATCGGTTCCTTTCAGTCCGTCTCCTATAATAATGGGACAGCCGGCGCTGAGAGGGGTGAATCCGTTCTCCCATGCACACTCCAGGTGCTCCAGGGCGTTCTTCCTGAACCCTGGGTACATGGTGTTGCAGTCCGTGAGGAAAGGTTTTCCTCCGAGTTCCTTTACAAGGTCAACGACGGCCTTGGCGTAGTTGGGACGCAGGTAGCTGATGTTGCCCAGCTCTCCGAAGTGCATCTTGATGGCTACGAATTTCCCTTCAAAGTCTATATCTGCGATTCCGGCTCTGCGGGCGAGTCTCTTGAGTTTTGAAGGCATATTCTCTCCCGCCATCTTGGTGCGGAAGTCTGTGAAGAATACTTTTGAAGTTTCCATTCGTACTATAAATATTTGATGCAAAGATACAAAGAACAATCAAATCAGAAAAATTTGTAATTATTACAAAAATAATTTGGAACTATTACAAATTTATACTACCTTTGCATACGTAAACGAAACACAGCATGAACAGAGAGACTGTAATAGGAAGATTAAAGGAATACGGACTTGGCATAACACAGCCGAGGATAGAGATCCTTTCCTATCTCATGGAGAATCATGTTCATCCCACTGTGGATGTGATCTACGAGTCGCTTCTGGAAAATAATCCCGGGCTTTCCCGTACCACCGTTTACAACACTGTGCAGCTTCTCACGAAATGCGGCGCGCTCAGAACACTTTGCATAGACGAGTCGCATGTGAACATTGATGAGAACACCATGCCTCATGCCCACCTGCTCTGCAGGGAATGCGGAAGGATTATAGACCTGCCTCTGAAGGGTATAAGCGTGGAAAAGGCCTCCCATCCTTTCACCATGGACGGGAATATGATAGAGGAGGTCCATCAGTATTACAGGGGACTCTGCCAGGAATGCAGGAATAAACAGAATAAATAATAAACAATTAAAAAAAACGATTATCATGACAAAATGGATTTGCCCGGTTTGCGGTTATGTTCACGAGGGTGAGGCCGCACCAGAGAAATGCCCACAGTGCAAGGTACCAGGATCTAAGTTCAACAAGATGGAAGAGGGTAAGGGCCTCAACTTCGTGACTGAGCACGTTCTCGGAGTTGCAAACGACATCCCTCAGACAGAGGAGGGAGCATTCGTTCTCCAGGGACTCAAGGATCACTTCATGGGTGAGTGCACAGAGGTAGGTATGTACCTCGCAATGAGCCGACAGGCAGACCGCGAGGGATATCCTGAGGTTGCAGAGGCTTTCAAGCGCTACGCTTGGGAAGAGGCTGAGCACGCTGCCAAGTTCGCAGAGCTCCTCGGAGAGGTGGTATGGGACACCAAGACCAATGTTGAGAAGCGCATGATGGCTGAGGAAGGTGCTTGCGCCGGAAAGATGGACATTGCAAAGGTTGCAAAGCAGCTCAACCTTGACGCTATCCACGATACAGTTCACGAGATGGCAAAGGATGAGGCTCGTCACGGAGCAGGTTTCCAGGGTCTCTACAACAGATTCTTCAAGAAGTAGTATTCCGTAATTTTCTTATTAGCGGCATTTTGGTTAACTTTGTTGCCAAGATGTCGCTATTGCTTTTATTTTTATTCGTTTCGATGGGCGTATCCTTCGTATGTTCCATCCTTGAAGCGTCCCTCATGTCCACTCCGCTTTCATTCATAAGCATGAAGGAGGAGGAAGGCTACAAATATGCACCCAGGTTCAAACAGTTTAAACAGGATAGTTCCCGCCCTATTGCGGCGATACTCTCTCTCAACACCATAGCAAATACCATAGGTGCGGCCGGTGTGGGCCGCGAGGCTACCATCCTTTTCGGCAGCGAGTGGTTCGGCCTTGTGAGCGCCATCACTACGGTTCTTATTCTTCTGTTCTCCGAGATTGTCCCAAAGACCATAGGCACCACCCAGTGGAGGCATCTGATGGGCTTCACGACAAGGACTCTGAATGTCCTTATCTTCGTGATGTATCCTATCGTGATTTGCGTCGAGGGAATAAGCAGGCTGATAACTCCTCAGACGGAAGAGGCTATGGTATCCCGCGAGGAAGTGTCTGCAATGGCAAATGCCGCCGAGGAAGAGGAAGCCCTTGACGAGGACGAGAATGCCGTCATCCAGAATCTCATCAAAATGGATGACATCCCAGTCTCTGATGCAATGACTCCGAGGGTCGTTGCTTCCATAGCACCGGAGAGCATGACCGTGAAGTCATTTTACAAGAGCAAGAAATACCGTCACCACAGCCGAATTCCGGTCTATGGCGAGTCAGACGAATACATCACGGGTTACATCCTGCGCATGGATGCCCTCCAGCTCCTTGCGGACGACAAGTTCGACGTCACCCTCGGCTCAATCAAAAGACCCATCGAACTCTTCAGGGAAGACATTTCCCTTGGCGAGGTATGGGATGTGATGCAGAAGAAGAACGAGCAGATCAGCTGCATCATTGACGAATACGGCTGTTTCCAGGGCATACTCAGCATGGAGGATATCATAGAGACCCTTCTGGGCAGCGAGATAGTGGATGAGAACGATGCTGTTGCGGATATGCAGGAGTATGCACGCCAGCGTTGGAAACGCCAGCAGTCCCGTTGACCTTTTGATATCTTTTCATTACATTTGCAATAGTTCAAATACAAATTGCGATGAAAAGATTTTTCCTTGCAGCATTCTCGATGCTGCTTATCCTCACAAGCCCGGCATTCGCTGGGGACAAGGTAATCAAGCTTCTTGCCATAGGCAACAGTTTCTCTGAAGATTCCATCGAGCAGAATCTCTGGCAGATAGCAAACAACCAGGGAGTGGACATGGTGATTGGAAACATGTACATAGGTGG
>JAGHUW010000150.1 GCA_018064625.1 Candidatus Cryptobacteroides equifaecalis
TTCCGCCCTACTCCGGTGGGTGACCTCACATGGGCATCCTACAGCAAGGAAACACCGGCAGGAAAGGCTTCTATAAAGTGGAAACTGCGCCGGGGAGGCAGGATGCGCATCTGCATGAGGGTTCCCCGCGGGTCGAGCGCCACCCTCATCTGCCCGGACGGAAGCACACGCGAGCTGCGCAGCGGATGGCATATGGTAAGGACAAGAGTAAACAAATAAACAGACAGATGGCTGATACAAAATATCTTGACGATTTCGAGAACACTCTCAGGGGAGGTCTGCTGAAGATCTGCCGCAGCTACGAACTCCTGCCGGAAGGCGAGTTCCGCAGCTCCCAGGACATAGACGAAGTATGGGAGAACAGGATGCTGGAGGACTATATGGCGGATGCCGTGGAGAACTTCAACGACTATCCGGAAGCCACCCTGGCCTGGGCCGCATACGTGGGCATGGCTGTGGCAAACGGCTGGGACAAGGACTGGAACGCCCACAAGGACGATGCTTACAAGTCCTTCTACGGGAGCCGGGGCTTCGATGACATGGACGAGAACATAGTGGGAAACATCCTGCACCTGAAGGAGGAATATGCCCATAAGCTGAAGGAATGCCTCTACAGCTGTGCGGAGGCAACACTCGGTCTCATACGCCACCAGGGAATAGAAGCCCAGACATCCAACGGATTCTACGTACTCGTAAGGGCCTACACGGTATTCTACCAGGTAGGTGCATCACTCGAGCTCAAACGACTTGGCTACAACATGGTGGCGGTAGACCTCAACAAAGTCCTCAGCTAAAGAATGAGAAAATTCCTCCTTTACATGGCAGCCGCACTTGCCTGCCTTTCCGCCAGAGCCCAGGACTCCAGGCTCAGGGTCGTATGCTGGGGTGACAGCCTCACGGCAGACAGCGAGTATTGCTACCCGAGGCAACTGCAGACCATGCTTGGAGATGGATATGAGGTAATCAACTGTGGCATTGGCGGGGAGAACACAGTCACCATAATGGCGCGTCAGGGTGCCGCCCCCATGTATCTGGCGCATGACATACAGATATTCAGGAGTAAGGATGCAAAATACAGGAAATTCATAGGAAGCTCAGATGTGACCGCATTCCTCTCCCTTTATAACGGGGAGAAAGTCACGCCACTGCTCCAGGGAAAATGGGAGGAAGGATCGACAGCCCGTGTAAACCCGGTGATCATTGAAGGGAAGAAGTTCATCATCAGCTCGGAAGCCCACCACTGGTATGAGAAAGGCTGGAAGTTCGAATACAACTATTTCATCGAAGCCACAGACAGAACGGAGAAGAGCTATACCCTGCCCGCAGGAAGCCTTGTCACAACCCAGGCCACGGAAACACTCCGCCACCCCGAGGTCAACATCATCTTCATGGGGCAGAATGGAGGATACTCCGATGCAGAGGAACTGATCAGACAGATAAAGCTCATGAAGGGATATGGCGCAGCCCGCAGGACCATCGTCATCAGCTTCCACGCGCCCAATGAAATCATAAGAACTGACGCGGACTTCAAGAAGATGGAATCTCTCATGCGGGCCGAGTTCGGCAGGGATTACATCAACCTGCGCCGCTATATGATGGAAGACGGACTGAAGGATGCCGGATTGACGCCAACGGCAGAAGACATAGAAGCGGTATCATACGGAAGGGTGCCGCCGCAACTGCTTACGGACGGAACCCATTTCACCCCGGCAGCATACAAACTGATTGCTGCAAAAGTATATTCCATCTTTTGACTATATTTGCATAACAAACTGAATACAAATGAAACTGCACTGCGAGAACCTCGTTAAGAAATACGGAATACGCACCGTCGTAAAGGGTGTGTCAATGGAAGTGAATCAGGGAGAGATTGTGGGATTCCTCGGGCCAAACGGAGCCGGAAAGACCACAAGCTTCTATATGATCACCGGACAGATAGTCCCTAATGACGGGAAGGTGTTCCTTGACGATGAGGAGATCACCAAGATGCCTATGTACATGCGTTCGCAGAAGGGCATAGGTTATCTTCCTCAGGACGCATCCGTATTCCGCAAGATGTCCGTGGAAGACAATATCATGTCCGTCATGGAGATGCGCGAAGGCCTTAGCAAAGAGGAGAGGCACGAGAGGATGGAAGACCTCATCAACGAGTTCAACCTCTCCAAGGTGCGCAAGAGCCTCGGCATCCAGCTTTCCGGAGGTGAGCGCCGCCGCTGCGAGATTGCGAGAGCCCTTGCCGTTGACCCCAAGTTCATCCTGCTTGATGAGCCTTTCGCTGGAGTCGACCCAATCGCTGTGGAGGACATCCAGTACATCATCGCGAAACTCAAGTACCGCAACATCGGCGTGATCATCACAGACCACAATGTGGGCGAGACCCTGGCCATCACGGACCGCGCCTATCTTCTGTATGAAGGATCCATCCTTCAGCAGGGTACTCCTGAATCCCTCGCCGCTGACGAAGACGTGCGTACAAAATACCTGGGCTCCGGTTTCATCCTGAAGCGTTCAGCCTCAGTAGAAAGGGCCCAGGCAGAATTCAAAGCCAAGCAGGGGCTGTAATATCTACTTCACCGCAATCTTATGGCTGTGGGTCTCCTTGCCGTCGGCATCGAAGATCCTGGCCTTTATCTCTGATGCAGTAACCTCTACATCAAGCCTTTCAACATTGGAGTTCACAATGATAGGGAAATTGTTGTCCCAGGTGCCGGGCTTGTTGTAACTGTACTTGTGAATATGGCCGCAGAACATGGCATCTATGCCAGCCTCATTGAGCACAGGCAGGAAGTTGTCATGGATCCAGCGCTCGGTGTACCATGCCTGGGCGTGGTTTCTCGGAGGGATATGGATCAGAACTATCTTGACCGGAGCTGAGGTGAAGGAAGGGTCCTTGACGGCCTTCTTCAGCCATTCGAGTTCAGCTGCACGATACTCATCGAAGTGAGCGTATCCCGAATACTCCACATCATCATCCGGCTTGTCCTCTCCTCCGTCCAGCACGAGGAAGGCGGCAGGTCCCTGACGGAAACTGTAGTAGAACTCACCTGTTGGTGTAGGGAAAATTGCAGGCACATCCGCGAAACCGTCTCCACGGCTCTCGTGATTGCCTCTGGCAAAGACCACAGGCACGCTTCTGACCAGCTTGGTGGCAGGAAGGAAACTGTACTTGATCACTGTATCCCTGTGAGGGGCAAAAGAGACCACATCTCCGTTGAGAAGGAGGAAATCCATATCGGCAGGGGTCTTTCCCTCAAGCAGGGCCGAATACTGGTCAAGCTTGTTATGGATGTCGTTCAGCATCGTGAAACGGCAGGCCTTTGCGTTTGAGTCAAGAGTCTTCACGGAAGGCTCTATCCAGGCATTCTCGCGCGGACCATAGGTAATGGCATGGGCCGGCTTGGTCAGCTCCACATTCTGGCCGTAAATCCTGTACCTGTAAGAATGACCAGGCTCGAGACCGTCTATGCGAACGCTGTGGAAGTCTGACTGCACATTGCGTCCCGCAACCGTCTGATAGTATTTCTTCCTTGGCTCGGCATAGAAGGTAGTGCCATCGTCCGGAGCCACCTCAACCCAGCACAAAGATGGCTGGGGTGTGGTCCAGAGGACAGTGAAACCAGTCTCGGTCACATTGGTGACCCAAGGGCCGTAGCCCAGCTTGAATCTGTTCTGGCCGGATGCTGCAAGGGCAAGAAGCAGGGCCAGAGTCGCTGCAAATAATCTCTTCATACCTTTTTAACCTATCTCCGCACCGTTTACCAGTGCCTCCTGAGGAGTGATGAAACGCATCTTTCCGTCATTCTGACGGGCCATGAGTATCATTCCATGGCTCTCTATTCCCTTGATCACGCGAGGCTTGAGGTTGGCGAGGATACAAATCTGCTTGCCGAGCATGTCCTCAGGCGAGTAGAACTCCGCAATGCCGGATACGATCACACGCTTGTCGATGCCGGTATCGATGGTGAGCTTGAGGAGCTTGTCCGTCTTAGGGACACGCTCAGCCTCAAGTACCGTGGCTGTGCGTATATCCATCTTCTCGAAGTCCTCGAAGCTGCACTCCTCCTTCTGCGGGGTCACCTGCTTTGCGGCCTCAGCCTTTGCGGCAGCCTCACGCTCGGCGCGGATTGCATCCAGACGTGCGAGCTGTGCGTCTATGGCCTCATCCTCGATCTTTGCGAAGAGGAGTTCAGCGGCTCCGACCTCATGGCCGGCGGCGATGATGTCTGTATTTCCCAGCATATCCCAGCTGAGGCAGACACATTTGCCGTAGCCTGGGCATGCTGACGCAGGCACAGGAGCATCGGCAGAAACAGTGTGAAGCGCAGCGCACTCCCCTTCCTTATAGGTGTTGACAGTCTGCTGCTCACCCTTGCGGTGGTCGGTTCCGGCGCAGAGGCAAACGCCCAGCATCTTGCGGAGCTTCTCTGCAGCGAACGGAGTGAACGGCTCGAAGGCGATGGCAAGGTCGGCACAGATCTGCATGCAGACGTTGAGTATTGTTGCCGTACGCTCCATGTCGGTCTTGGCGACCTTCCACGGCTCGGTGTCTGAGATGTATTTGTTACCTACGCGGGCGATGGCCATCGCGTCCTTGAGGGCCTCGCGGAAATGGTAGCCTTCGATGTTCTTCTCGAGGGATGCCCTGAGAGAAGGGATCTCGGCAAGAGCCTCCCTGTCCACGTCCAGCAGTGCGCCTGCAGCAGGCACCTTGCCCTCAAAGTATTTGTGTGTGAGCACGATGGCGCGGTTCACGAAGTTTCCGAAGATTGCCACGAGCTCGCTGTTGTTGCGGGTCTGGAAGTCCTTCCAGCTGAAGTCGTTGTCCTTGGTCTCAGGAGCGTTGGCCGTGAGCACGTAGCGCATCACGTCCTCCTTGCCAGGGAACTGCTCCAGGTACTCGTGAGCCCATACGGCCCAGTTGCGGGAGGTTGAGATCTTGTCTCCCTCGAGGTTGAGGAACTCGTTGGAAGGCACGTTGTCCGGAAGGATGTAGCCGTCACCGTAAGCTTTGAGCATCGAAGGGAAGACTATGCAGTGGAACACGATGTTGTCCTTGCCTATGAAATGCACAAGCTTGGTATCCTCGCTCTTCCACCACTTCTCCCAGCTCTGAGGCAGGAGCTCCTGGGTGTTGGAGACATAGCCTATAGGGGCGTCGAACCATACGTAGAGGACCTTGCCCTCAGCTCCCTCCACAGGGACAGGCACGCCCCAGTCAAGGTCGCGGGATACGGCACGCGGCTGGAGGCCTCCGTCGATCCAGCTCTTGCACTGGCCATAGACATTGCTCCTCCACTCCTTGTGTCCGTCCAGGATCCACTGGCTGAGCCAGGTCTCATACTGGTCGAGAGGGAGGTACCAGTGGGTTGTCTTCTTCTTCACCGGCTCTGCACCGCTGAGCTTCGACTTCGGGTTGATGAGTTCCTCCGGGCTGAGTGTGCTTCCGCACTTCTCGCACTGGTCTCCGTAAGCTCCCTCGGCACCGCACTTAGGGCAGGTACCAACGATGTAACGGTCTGCAAGGAAGGTCTTTGCCTCAGGGTCATAGTACTGCTCAGACTCCTTGGTAATGAACTTGCCCTCGTCGTAGAGCTTGCGGAAGAACTGCGACGCATTCCTGTCGTGAACCTCGGATGAGGTGCGGCCGTAGATGTCGAAGTTGATTCCAAGTCCTGTGAATGAGTCCTTTATGATCTTGTGATACCTGTCAACGATGTCCTGAGGGGTACAGCCCTGCTGGCGTGCCTTGATGGTGATAGGCACACCGTGCTCATCCGAGCCACAGACGTAGAGGACATCCTCCCCTCTCATCCTGAGATACCTCACGTAGATATCAGCAGGCACATAAACACCGGCCAGATGGCCTATGTGCACCGGACCATTTGCGTATGGAAGCGCGCAGGTCACAAGAGTTCTTTTGAATTTCTTTTCCATTATCTATACTGTTTTTTCTCTTCCTATTTTCTGTTTTATCTTTCGCTGAAGTGCCTGGGTCTTGACCAGTTCCTTCATAAGTTCCACCTGCTCCTCAGGAGTCTTTCCCTGCATGCCGTGCAGTATCTCCTCAACCCTGGACTGCAGGCGTCTCTCCTGAAAGACCATTATTGCCTTGGGAACATTGGCAACGAGCCACGAGGAAGTGGTGGTGAGGGCGCTGCTGAATGCCTGTATGGTCAGCGGGTATTTCTCCGTGGACAGGTCAATGGCAGTGCTGCTCAGACGCTGGTCTGTCGAGTTGATGAGCCTGCGTACTATGTCATCCTGAGCCAGGCCCTCGAAATAGAGGTCCATATAGGCATCATACAGATTCCGGTATATGCTGTTGGCGAACGAAACGCCGTCAGCATCAAGTGCGGAATGGATGAACTCCGCCACGGTCATCCTGTCCTCGCCGCTGCCGCTGTAGTAGTCCGAGTCACTCTCGAAATCGAGGAAATCGCAGCCGTTGCTCAAAAGGAAGGTCATCAGGTCCCTCTCAGCCAGAGCCTGGGTACGATTCTCGAACTGAAGGCCTGCAAGCGGAGTTTCAGGCTCTTCGGTCCGAGGCGGAAGCTCCGGTCCCGGATCCCCTGCCTGCACGCCCTCCTGCCTGCGGCGTCTCGCCTCGTCCCTTGCTGCGTCCTCCTGCATCTTCTTGCGGGAGTTGTTGATTCGCCCGAAAAGCAGGGAGGATTCTATACCGAAGCGTGCTGCCGTATCCTCAACATAGACTGAACGCTTGACGGGGTCTGGTATCTCCGCTATGGTGTCAGCTATGTCGTTTATCAGGTTGGCCTTCTTGAGCGGGTCCCCGGCTGCCTCATTGAGCAGGAGCTCGGTCTTGAAGCCTATGAAATCCCTTTCATTGTCGTTTATGTATGCCTGTACCTCCTCCAGGGTGTGCCTGCGGGAGAAGGAATCCGGGTCATCCCCGTCCGGCAGAAGTACTATCTTCACGTTCAGGCCCTCTGCGAGGACCATGTTGATTCCACGCAGGGCGGCGTGTATGCCGGCCGAATCTCCGTCATACATTATGGTCACGTTCTCCGTGAACTTGTGTATGAGGCGTATCTGCTCCACAGTGAGGGAAGTTCCGCAGGATGCCACCACATTGCGTATGCCTATCTGGTGCATCATCACCATATCCACGTTACCCTCTACAAGGATACATTTCTGCAGGCGGGAAATCTCCGCCTTGGCGAAATATATGCCCAGCAGGTTACGGCTCTTGATATAGATGCGGGTCTCCGGGGAGTTGACGTATTTTGCAGGATTGTCCGAGCGAAGGGTTCGTCCGCTGAATGCGACCACCCTTCCACTGACGGAATGGACAGGGAACATGACTCTCTCGCGGAACTTGTCCGTGACGGAGCCATCCTCATGCTGGACGGCCAGACCTGCCTCAAGCAGATACTCCTGCTTGTAGCCGGCGGCCCTGGCTGCATCAAGAAGGGCCGTCCTTCCGGATGGGGCCCATCCCAGCCCGAAGCGCTGTATGGTCTCATCCTCTATGCCTCTCTTCCTGTAGTAGGCAAGGCCGACGTCCCGTCCCTCACCGGACTTGAGCTGCTCCGTATAGAACTTCTGCGCGAATTCAGACACAAGAAGCAGACTCTCATTGAGCTGCCTCTGCGCTATCTCCTCCGCACTCTCCTCCTTCTCCTGTATCTCAATATTGTATTTCTTCGCAAGATATCTCAGGGCTTCCGTGTAGGTGGAATGCTCCTGCTCCATCACAAAGCCCACGGCATTTCCGGCCTTTCCGCAGCCGAAGCATTTGTATATGCCTTTGGCCGGAGAGACGTAGAACGACGGAGTCTTCTCATTATGGAAAGGACAGCAGGCCACGAGATTGGCCCCGCGGCGCTTGAGCGTCACGTAATCTCCGACGACATCCTCTATACGGGCTGTGTCTATGATCAGGTTGACTGTATCCTGCGGTATCACGAAGCTATCTCACAAAGGAACTTGATGCGTACCAGACGGATCTCGTTCTCATAATAATCCGGCCCGAGCTTTTCGATTGCCTCCTGCACGGAGTCTGAATCCGCCTCGTTACGGAAATAATCATAAATCTCCCCGACTATCTCCTCGTCGAGGTTCTCATCTATGTAATAATCCAGATTGAACTTGAGCCCGGAGGCAACAAGTCTCTCGATTTCCGAGAGGAGCTCGTCCATTTCCATATCCCCGGCCTGAGCTATATCCTCCAGAGGAAGCTGCTTGTCCAGGCTCTGGATGATGAACTGCTTGTGGGTGGACTTTGGAGGAGTCTTCATCACAAAGTCGTCCGGACGCACGATCTCGTTCTCCTCCACATATCTCTTTATCAGCTCTATGAACTCGGCTCCGAACTTGTGGGCCTTACCCTCTCCCACGCCCTGGCAGCTCTTGAGCTCATCGTATGTCACAGGGTAGAGTATCGCCATATCCTCAAGTGCCGGGTCTCCGAAGATAATCCACGGCTGCAGCTTGAGTTTCTTGGAAAGTGACTTTCTCAGGTCCTTGAGCATAGGGAGCAGCACCGGGTCTCCGGCTCCACCTGCGGACTTGAGTGCGGCATTTGCAGCTGCGGTCTCCTCGTCGTCGTCATCATCGCTGTCCCCTCCTCCGGTGAACACCCTGTCCTCCACCAGTTTTATCTCCCAAGGGTCGGCCAGGAAACGTCTGCCCTCTTCCGTAATGAAAAGTTTGCCGTAACTTTCTATGTCTTTGGCCAGCAGATGCAGGGTCATGCCCTGATGTATCACGGCACACCAGAACTTCTCGCTGTGGTCCTTGCCTGCGCCGAAGAGTTCCAGCTTGTCGTGATTGTAGGACTTGATCAGGGAGTTTGAATTGCCCGCAAGTATGGCGGCCAGATGCTCCAGCTTGAAATGCTCCGGCATGGACTCTATCAGCTTTATGACCATGGTCATCTCCCGGCGTCCGTCAAAACGAGGCTTTGGGTGAAGGCAGTTGTCACAGCACTGGCAGTTGTCTTCCGTATAACTCTCACCGAAGTAGTTGAGCAGCAGTTTTCTGCGGCACTGGCCAGACTCTGCGTAGGCCACCACCTCATTCAGCAGCTGGCGGTTTATCTCCTGCTCGGCCACAGGCTTGCCCTGCATGAACTTCTCAAGCTTGACTATGTCCTTGTAGCTGTAATATGTTATGCATCGGCCCTCCTGCCCGTCACGGCCGGCGCGACCTGTCTCCTGATAATAGCTCTCGATACTCTTCGGTATGTCATAATGAATGACAAAGCGGACATCCGGCTTGTCTATACCCATACCGAAGGCTATGGTGGCAACTATAACGTTCACCTCTTCCATCAGGAACCTGTCCTGATTCTCCGCACGCACCTTCGCATCCAGGCCGGCATGATAAGGCAAAGCCTTTATACCATTGAGGCTCAGAATATTGGCAAGTTCCTCAACCTTCTTGCGGCTCAGGCAGTAGATGATACCGGACTTGCCCGGGTTCTGACGTATGAACTTGATTATGTCCTTCTCCACATCGACCTTGTCCTTGATTTCATACAGAAGGTTGGGACGGTTGAAGGAAGATTTGAACACTTGTGCTCCGGCAATACCCAGATTCTTAAGGATGTCGCTCTGCACCTTAGGGGTGGCGGTAGCGGTGAGTGCGATGATTGGTGCCCTGCCAATATCCTCCACCAATTGGCGTATGCGTCTGTATTCCGGACGGAAGTCATGACCCCACTCGGAGATGCAGTGAGCCTCGTCAATGGCGAAGAAGGAAATCTTCAGCCCTCTGAGCAAAGCCACGTTCTCCTCCTTGGTCAGAGATTCAGGAGCAACGTAAAGAATCTTTGTCTTCCCGCTCAGAATGTCGTTGCGAACCTCGTCCAGTTGCACCCTGTTCAGGGAAGAATTGAGGAAATGGGCAATGCTCTGCTCTCCGGAAACGAAGCCGCGGAGCACGTCCACCTGATTTTTCATCAAGGCTATCAGAGGGGAGATGACTATGGCAGTCCCCTCCATCACCAGTGCCGGCAGCTGATAGCACAGGGATTTGCCGCCGCCGGTAGGCATGAGCACGAAGGCATCCCCTCCACCTATGAGGTGTTTGATGATTTCCTCCTGCTCACCCTTGAAAGCGTCGTATCCGAAGAACTCCTTGAGAGTCTTGTGTATCAGTGCGGTATCGATGTTCATAAAAATCAGTCTAATGTATGGATAGCAAGTCCTGACCTGAGCTTAGGCTCGAACCATGTTGTCTTTGGAGGCATGATATTGCCGCTGTCCGCAATGTCTATGAGCTGCTTCATGGAAACAGGATAGAGGGCGAAGGCAACTTTCATCTCACCGCTGTCAACCCTGCGGCTGAGCTCTCCGAGGCCTCTGATTCCACCCACGAAATCGATTCTCTTGTCTGTGCGAAGATCCTTGATTCCCAGAATCCTGTCAAGCACGAGATTTGAAAGTATGGTCACGTCCAGCACTCCGATAGGGTCCGTGTCGTCGTAACGGCCGGCCTTTGCGGTGAGGCTGTACCACTTCTTTCCAAGGTACATCGAGAAGTTGTGCAGGCCCTTAGGGCTGTATGGCATAGCAGGGGTTCCGCAGCATGCGCTGGCCTCAGAGGTGACGGTCACGTCGAAATCCTCGGCCAGAGCCGCCAGGAACTGCTCCTCAGTGAGTCCGTTGAGGTCCTTGACCACGCGGTTGTAATCTATGATCTTAAGCTGACTCTCAGGGAAACATACGGCCATGAAGAAATTGTATTCCTCATCTCCGGTATGTGCCGGATTCTGAGACTTCTTCTCGGCACCCACCCTTGCCGCAGCCGCGGTACGGTGATGACCGTCAGCAACATAGAATGCATCCACCGAAGAGGTGAAAAGCTCAGTGATGCGGGCAATCACCGCATCGTCATCGATCACCCAGAGCTCATGGCCGAAGCCGTTCTCATCCACGAAGCTGAACTCGGACTTTCCTGACGCTGCCTTTGCAACTATGGCGTTAAGTTCCTCATTATCCTTGTATGAGAAGAACACAGGCTCGATATTGGCATTCTGGATGCGCACGTGAATCATGCGGTCATCCTCCTTGTCCTTGCGGGTGAGCTCGTGTTTCTTGATGATGCCGTTCGCATAATCGTCCGTATGCGCGCAGAGCACAAGACCATACTGGGTGCGTTCTCCCATGGTCTGGGCATACACGTAGTAGCAAGGCTTTGAATCGCGCACAAGCCAGCCCTTTTCCTGCCATGCCTTGAAGTTCTCGACCGCCTTGTCATAGACGGCCTGGTCATGATCGGAAATCATAGGGTCGAAGTCTATCTCCGGCTTGGTGATGTGCAGAAGGGACTTCTCCCCCGCCATTTTCTTTGCCTCCTCAGAATTGAGGACATCGTATGGTGGCGCAGCCACCTCTGTGGTCATATCCTTCGGCGGACGAATCGCCGCAAACGGTTTAACTCTTACCATAATAGTGTTATTTTTTGTTCAATTGGAATCTGGTATTGCCCGTGGTGAAGAAATCAACAATCTGGCGTGCCGCAGCAAGGCCTGCATTCACATTGGCCTCAGCGGTCTGAGCGCCCATCTTCTTAGGGGTGGCAAACACGCGTGTGCCGAACCTCTGCTTCAGCGTCTCCATATTGTCCGGAGCCACATCGGCCACATACTTCAGGTCCGTGCGCTCCTCCAGTGCCTTCTCAAGCCCGGCCTCATCGATAACCTCCTTGCGGGCGGTGTTCACGAGGGTCGCACCCTTGGGCATCTTTGTGATAAGATCATAGCCTATGCTGCCCACAGTCTGCGGTGTTGCAGGGATGTGGACAGAGACATAATCGCAGCTTGAGTAGAGGGTTTCGAGGTCGCTGACAGGCTCTGCGCCACCGGCGGCTATCTGCTCTGCACTGAGGAAAGGGTCTATGGCCTTCACCTTCATGCCAAGGGCCTCAGCCTTTTTGCCGACGAGCCTTCCCACATTGCCGAAGGCCTGGATTCCGAGGGTCTTGCCCTGAATCTCAGTGCCGGTGGCCGGAGTGAACTGGGTGCGGGCCATGAATATCATCATAGCCACGGCAAGCTCGGCTACGGCATTGGAGTTCTGCCCCGGCGTGTTCATAGCCACCACATTGTGCGCGGTAAGGGCCTCCAGGTCAAGGTTGTCGAAACCTGCGCCCGCACGGACCACAATCTTAAGAACAGGCGCGGCAGCAACCACAGCTGCGCTAACCTTATCCGAGCGTACGATAAGGGCGTCTGCGTCTGCCACAGCGGCGACGAGAGCTGCCTCATCGGCATATTTCTCAAGCAGTGCAAGCTCATATCCGGCCTGCTCAACTATTTCCCTTATTCCTGCGACAGCTGCCGCAGCAAAGGGTTTCTGGGTTGCTAGAAGTACTTTCATCATGCGTGCATCTTTTCGAATTCCTGCATGCATGCAACGAGGGCCTCCACATCCTCCTGGGTGCATGCATTATAGATAGAGGCGCGGAAACCGCCCACTGAGCGATGTCCCTTGAGGCCTATCATGCCCTTTGACTTTGCAAAGGCGAGGAACTCATCCTGAAGACTTTCCTTGCCCGGAGCCATCACAAAGCATACGTTCATGATGGAGCGGTCCTCCACAGCTGCCGTTCCCACGAAGAGAGGGTTGCGGTCAATCTCACCGTAAAGGGTTGCAGCCTTCTTCTCATTCATGGCATGCACAGCCTCGACACCACCCATGGACTTGATCCACTTGAGAGTCTCGTACATCACATAGATGGAGAATACAGGAGGGGTGTTGAACATCGAGAGTTTGTCGATATGTGTGCGATAATCGAGCATTGTAGGGATATAACGGGACACCTTGCCAAGAGCGGATTTCTTGATAATGGCGAAAATCACGCCGGCAGGGCCCACATTCTTCTGGGCGCCACCGTAAATCATGGTATACTTGCTCACATCCACAGGACGGCTCATGATGTCCGAGGACATATCTGCGATAAGAGGGACAGGGCAGTCGATATCCTCCTTGAGCTCGGTACCGTAAATGGTATTGTTCGTGGTGATATGCAGATAATCAGCATCTGCCGGAATCTCATATCCCTTAGGTATGTAACTGTAGTTTTTGTCTGAAGAGCTTGCGATCTCCACAGCATTGCCGAGACCCTTGGCCTCCTTGAATGCCTTGTGGGCCCAGACTCCGGTATCCACGTATGCCGCCTTCTTCTCGAGGAAGTTCATAGGGACATAGAGAAACTCCAGACTGGCACCACCTCCAAGGAAGATCACCTCGTAATCGTCCGGAATATTGAGAAGCTCCTTCCAGAGGGCACGGGTACCATCCATGACGGCATCCCACTCCTTGGTACGGTGGGAAATGGACAGGACGGACACCCCCGTTCCCGCGAAATCCTTAATAGCCTCCACAGCCTTGTCATAAACCACCTGCGGGAGCAGGCAAGGGCCTGCATTGAATACATGAACTTTGCTCATATCGTATAAAATATCAATCTTTATTTTTTATAAAGTTACCTAATTTTTCAATCCGTTCCAAAAAATTCTCTTCTATTCCCAGACGTACCCGGACACTCATGGTGCATTCAAGTTCGAAAGACTGATCCCGCGATGGCAGATCCATATCCTTGACCAGCTTCATGACCTGTGGAAGGGCCTCGTAGGGGAAATGCAGATCATACCAGCGACCTGCAATCTTCTCCACCACCTCAGCATGGGCAAGGGCGTCCGCCGTGGAGGTCTTGTATGCCCTTATAAGTCCCGGAATGCCGAGCTTGATACCTCCGAAATACCTCACGACCACGACCAGAACATCACTCAGCCCGGCAGAATCTATCTGGCCGAGTATGGGACGGCCGGAGGAACCCGCAGGTTCACCGTCGTCGCTGGCCCTCCACACACTTCCGTCAAGACCCAGGCGATAGGCGTAGCAATGATGACGCGCGTCATGATATTCCTTCCTCAGCGAGGAGACGATCTCCTTAACCTCCTCCTCGGTCTCCACCGGATAGGCGAAAGCCAGGAAGCGGCTGCCGTTGTCCTTGAAAAGCCCCTCGGAGCGTCCGGAAACACTTTTATATGCATCATTCGCGTTCATCCCAATCCAAATTTAGCGAATAATTGATATCTTTGCAACATGAATTACAAATATCGCGTAACACTGGCAGGCATCAAAGGCTTTTTCCGCACCTACTCGGTAAACGGAAACAATTCGCTGTATACCTTCCACAAGCAGTTGAGGTCAGACCTCGAGTTTCCTGCAGACCAGCAGATTCTGTTCAAGGCATTGGACGACAACGGTAATGTCGTTGCCCGTTACGCCCTCATAGACATAGGCTCAGGCACCGTTGACGAAGTAAGCATAGAAAAGGCAATCAAGGCCGGAGCCCGTTCATTCGTCTATTTCTACGACATAGCGGCAAAGAAAAGCGTCATCATAACACTTGAAGGTGAAGCCAGCGAGAAAACCCTCGTTCCTACCCTTCTGGAGTCAAAAGGCCCCGTCCCTCTCGAATTCGAGAACGGATATGTGGCATTCGAGGACATGCCGGACAATCCGCGCAAGCCTCACCCTCTGAAGGACAGCGATCCCGATGACGAGGACCTTGATGACGAAGATGAAGACGACGAGGATGATGAGGACGAAGACAAGGAGGAAGAGGATATCATCTATGACGAGAACGAGCAATAGATGGAATCCGGAATCAAGATACTGCAGGACAGCGTAAACCCTGAGGGAATACGCATTGTCTATGCGCAGCCTGAGGGAGTATGCTCCCGCCAGATAGGCATAGCCGTGGAAGGCGACACAATCAAAGAGGTGGCATTCATGGGCGGATGTTCAGGGAATACCCAGGGAGTGGCCGCCCTGATCAGCGGAATGAAGGTTGCCGAAGCCGCCGGCAGGATACGTGGCATCAGCTGCGGAGGAAAGGGCACAAGCTGTCCGGACCAGCTCGCCAAAGTACTGGATTACATCTCAGGCAAATAATCTCCCGTCATGAAAAGACCTATCCTTTTACTCTCTTTATTCATTCTTTCATTTGCAGTTTCCGCACAGGACAAGGTCATCGGCAAGGTTCTGGAACTGAGCCTCAGGCCCACTGGCAAAACCGTAAACCCGGACATGTACGG
>JAGHUW010000122.1 GCA_018064625.1 Candidatus Cryptobacteroides equifaecalis
ATGCTGCCTGTGGCAATAGGGAAGTTGAAGTAGGTATTCGGATACAATACATAAAAAAATACTATCTTTACAAAAAAAATACTATCTTTACAAAAAAAATACTATCTTTTTAAGAAAAATTGCTTGATATGAAAAAGTTATTTCTTCTGCTTTGTATTGGAATAAGTCTGATTTCTTGTACGAAAATCAATGATACGAATGTAAGCGCGAGGTATTTTTTTGAGGTTTCAACTCCCTCCAGCAAGGCTGTTGTCACTGGTCATGATCCTCTCAAGTTTGAGTGTGAAGCCGGTGATGAGATATTGATAGAGGTTGAGGTTGTTGATATGATGGAGCGTATTGGGGCTGGTGGTTATATACCTCAGGATGTGGGCATGGTTTTCAAGAGTAGCTGCAAGCTTTTGTATGATGGCAAATCATGGAATCTGGACAAGGATGGGGAAAAGACAAGCTGCATTGAAGTCACCGCAAAAGAAGGCCTGACCGTGTGTGTCAAATATGATTTTTGGAACCAACCTGAAGGGGATTACGAAGATTGGTTCATGTTAGGCAGGAGAAGGGAATTCCCGCTCAAGGCCGGGGACCATACAATAGTTCTTGATCTCTCTGAAGCGATAGGAATGGTTGAATGATCCTGCACCTTTACATGGCTCCGGGCATCGGCTGTTTTCTCAGTAGACATCCGAATGCATTCCCGCTGCGCTGAAGTAAGCATGCCGTGACCATAATCCTGCTGAAGTTATAAAGCCCAGCTGCCTTTTTCTGGCGAGCTGGGCTTTTTATTGCCAGTATGTCAGGTGCAACCGAGGCTGTTTCTGCACCGCAAACTGTCAAATTTCAGAACCTCTGGTGCGAACAAGATCATTTTTGCACCGCAGATCAGCATTCCTGCCACAGTGCGCAGCGGCAGTCCAAGAGTCTCGTCCGCTGTTTCGCCGGAGAGTGTCACTCGTTCCACCAGGAACCTCCGGCTCAAATGCTCCCGATCCTCTTTCCCTGCCGTCTCGCTACGCGCGCATTATGACCCCCAAACGCGCGCGGAGTAGGGCTGAAAAATCACTTGACAGGTATCAGTCTGGCGGCGTAGCCTCCGTTGCGGGCCATATGAATGTTCAGAGAGGATCCTGCATCGACCTTGCCTGTGGCGCAGCGGTAGTCCATTCCTATCCTGTCTGCGGAGTAACCGTCAGTGAAAGAGGTCATTTCCCATTTCACGTCTTTGCCGAGGAAGTCAAGATTCACAGTGACATCGCGCGGGCTTGAGTTGTTGATGCCGGCAATGTACCATGTGTCCCCGCTTCTTTTGGCAACTACATAATAGAGTCCAAGTTCCCCGGCCAGCACAACGGTATCATCCCATTCCACCGGCACGCCGCACAGGAAATCCCTGCAATCCGGGTATCTGTCATATCGGCAAGGATTGTCGGCAAGCATCTGCAGGCCTGTCTCGAAGGCAACTACCTGGGCAAGTTGCGCGGCCTTGGTCCCGACGGCAGGGGTTTCCGGGCGGCCGCCTCTGTATCGCTCAGGCTGCATGCACACCATCATTCCCGGGGTGAAGTCCATAGGTCCCACTGCGTTCCTGATATATGGCTGGAATGCCGTGTTGTCCGGTTCGCACTTCTTGCAGTACTCAAGGCCGCGCACTCCCTCGTAGGTAAGGATATTGGGGTAACGGTATTCCAGTCCGCTCGGGTGGAAGGCACCGTGGAAATCCACGAAGATATGGTGTTTTGAAGACTCGATGGCTACCTTCTCATAGAAGCGTATCATCCACTGGTCCATGCGGTCCATGAAGTCTATCTTCACGCCCTTGATTCCCCAGCTCTCGAAAGTCTCGAACATCCTGTCCATGTTCTTGTGGACAGTCAGCCATGGAAGCCAGAGTATCACGCCTATGCCCTTGGATCCGGCATAGCTGATGATCTCAGGAAGGTGAACCTCCGGATTGGTCTCATACGGATTCCTGGTATCCAGAGCCCAGCCCTCGTCAATGAGAATGTATTTTATACCGTTCCTCGCGGCAAAATCGGTGAAGTACTTATATGTTTCAAGATTGATTCCGCCTACAAAATCGACGTCCTGTCCGTATGGGATGCCATTGAGCCAGTCCCAGGTGGTCTGTCCGCGTTCAACCCAGCTGCAGTCTATCCTTGCCTTCGGCGCGAGCCTCATAGGCATGCGGTTCTCTGCCAGTCTGCGGTCGTCCTGGGTGATGAGCATGTAACGCCATGGGAACTCTCGCGTACCGGAGGTCTGTGCAATCCAGTCGCTTTCCTCGAGGAACTTTACGGAGCGGTCATCCACGGTATCATCGAACTTGAGAGGGCTGTGCGGATGCACGGCTTTGAGGGAGCCATTCCCGGCAGGCTTCACAAAGAATGCGGGATAATCCTCAAGGTCGAACTCGCTTACAAGTATTTTCTGTTTGTCCGCTTCAACAACAAACGGTATCTCAAGCATGCGGGTTTCGTCAAGCTCAGAGACATTCACCCTGCTGTAAACTTCCTCGCAGGAAGTGCGGAATGCTCCTGC
>JAGHUW010000005.1 GCA_018064625.1 Candidatus Cryptobacteroides equifaecalis
ACAATGTTGGATTCCTTATATGGGTAGTGGGACATGAACGCAATGACACTTTACGTGAGTTCGCTTTGCACACGTTACAGGAATGGAATGTTGACGGAGTAAAACTTCATAAAAAACGAGGTAAGAAAAAGGTTGGCGACAATATTAACCCAAGTTTGATACCTCATAGTTATTTTCTGCAAAATTTAGGACATCTATCGATGCTAACATGCTGTTGTTCAACAAAGGTATGTTGAAAAAGTGAATTGTAGTACACAGAGATTTCAGAGAAAAGTTGTACCTTTGCACCCGCTATGCACTTTATGTCCCAGCCAAGATATAACCCGAGGACTCAGCGCGATGACTGGTACTACCGCATCAAGGAGTCATTCCGTGACCTGACAGGCCGCGTGCGTAGCCGTGTCATGCTGAACGTGGGCTTCATCGATGAGCCGCACCGTCCGGAGGACATCCGTGACATTGGCAAGTGTCTCACCTATATCCACGAGCACCAGGGCGAGAAGGACATGTTCGGCAATCCGCTGTCACGATACAGCGAATTCGTGCAGCGCAAATCACGGGAGTTCTGGCATGAGATGGTGAACAACGGCAGCATCGATGCCGTGAAAGCCACCATGGAGGAGTCACGCGAGAAGGCAGAACGCCTCGTGGACGTGAACACTATCAAGCACACCGATGCCCGTGAGATAGGTGCTGAATGGGTATGCCTGCAGGCCATCCGCGAGCTTGAGATAGACAAGTTCCTACGGAGAGAGGGCTGGAGCGAGATACAGATCAACACCACGCTGGCCCATCTCATCACACGCACAATCTATTCACCTTCCGAGCTGAAGTCCATGCGCATCATGGACGAGAACTCAGCCGTATGCGAACTCATCAGCGGCAATCAGGAATGGCGTCCTGGATTCCAGTCTGTATATAAGGTAGCCCCATCGCTCTATGAACTGAAGGACAAACTCGAGAACCATCTCTGTCAGAAGACCGACGACTTGTTCAACATCACGAACAGGATAGCTATCTTCGACCTTACCAACTTCTACTTCGAGGGACGCAAGGACAATAGCAAGAAGGCCCAGTTCGGTCGCTCAAAGGAGAAACGCTCTGACTGCAAGCTGCTCGTACTTGCCCTGTGCATCAACAGGGAAGGCTTCATACGCTACTCATCCATTCTTGCCGGCAACACCGCAGACCCGAATTCACTGCCAGACATGGTGGATACGCTCAATGCAAAGACACGCGTGCCGAATGATCCGAAGGACAAGGTGCTAGTATGCCTTGATGCGGGAATTGCAACGGAGGATAACCTGCAGAAGATAAAGGAGAAGGGCTACAACTACCTGTGTGTCAGCCGCAGGAGGCTCACAGACTATGAGATTGCTCCAGATGCGAAGACCGTTACGGTGCTTGACAGCAAGAAGCAGCCCATCAGGCTCACGCAGGTGAAGCATGAGGAGGACGGAGACTACTACCTTGAGATAAACTCCCCTGCCAAGCAACTCAAGGAAACATCCATGAACCGCAAGTTCAGGGAGCGCTTCGAGGAAGAACTGCAGAAGGCGAAGGACTCCCTTATGAAGAAGAACGGAACGAAGAACTACGAGAAAGTCATAGAGCGCATCGGCAGGGCCAGGCAGAAATATCCGTCCATCTCCAAGTACTACGTCATCGACTACATTGCAGATGACCCGAAGAATCCCAAGAACATGGCTGACATACAGTGGCGCATAGCCGTACCGGAGAACGTGGACAGGCAGAGCGGCATCTATTTCCTCAGGACGAATGTCTCCACATTTGACGAGAAGACCACATGGGACTATTACAATCTTACACGTGAGATAGAATGTACCAACCGTCAGCTCAAGACCGACCTCAACCTGCGCCCGATACATCACAAGAAGGACGACCGATCAGATGCCCACCTCTTCCTCGGTCTGCTCTCATACTGGATCGTCAACACCATACGCTACAAGCTCAAGCAGACAGGCGAGACATGCTTCTGGACGGAGATTATGCGGAGGCTCTCAACGCAGAAGGCGGTTACCACAGAAGCCACGAATGCACTTGGAGAGAAAGTCCACATGAGGCTATGCAGCGAGCCGAACAAGTCCGCCAATGATATTTACGAACGGCTAAAATACAAGAAAATGCCTTTCAGAAAAATCAAAATCGAGAAAAGTTTGTAGTACACAGCTCAGCAAATGAAAATTGCAAAATGCTGAATAGCAGAGAAAACAACTAATAAGGTATCAAACTTGGGTTAAGTTTTACATTTACTAAGCGCTCTTTGAAATTAAATGTATCAGTAACAGATTTGTTCACGAGTTTTGGATATAGTGGAATCAACAGCACGAATGGAGTAATACCATA
>JAGHUW010000106.1 GCA_018064625.1 Candidatus Cryptobacteroides equifaecalis
CAATGGGCATAGAGCACTTCCCTATCTGTATAGCCAAGACCCAGTACAGCTTCAGCGCTGACCAGAAGGCCTACGGCGTGCCTACGGGCTTCACCATCAACATCAAGGACGTGGTGATCAACCGCGGTTCCGAGTTCATCGTCCTCATAGCCGGAGACATCCTCCGCATGCCTGGCCTCCCTAAGAGCCCTCAGGCCGAGCGCATCGACATCGTGGACGGCGAGATCGTCGGCCTGTCATAAGGCTTCTCGGACATCTGGTCTCTGAATCTTACGATCAGAACGGATATCCTATACCGAAGTTGAGCCTGAGGCCGTCCTTCCAGAAATTTGGAATGTTATAGTATCCAGCGCGACCGGTGTCGTAAGGGGCATGAATGGCTATTCCAAGGTCAAGGCGAAGGACAATGGATTCATAATCCAGCCTCAGGCCGGCACCGGTTCCAAGCGCAATCTGCCTGAGGAAGCTTGCGGCATCGATATGGCTATTGTACATTTGTGTGAGATTGAATGCCTTGAGCATGGCCTCTATCTCATCTGTAGTCATATAAGTCTGAGGATTCCTCTGATTCCACACATTGCCGGCATCGACAAACACCGCACCGTTGACTTTCCAGAAGATAGGGAAGCGTAGTTCCGCATTCATCTCGAGCTTCATGTCGCCCGTGTGGAAGATCTGCGAGCTGTAATTCCCGTTATGGAAATCTCCCGGGCCTATGGTGCGCGGCGAGAATGCTCTCAGGCTGTTGGGACCACCTATGGAATAGGCCTCGGACAGAGGTGCGCCCACACTGTTTCCATAAGTAATGACAGCTCCAGCCAACGCCCTCGTGGCCAGCTCAAGCGTCTCTGTAAGCTTGAATTTATTCCTGAGTTCAAGGTGGAGCTTGACAAACTGGTCGTAATTGACGCCTAGAAGAGTCTTGTCCCTCTCGTTGAAATCTCTACCGCATGCTGCCATGATGCCGGAAATCAGGTTTGCTGATTCTTTCAGCCTGAAGTCCAAAGCCGTATTGACGGAAAGCTTGTTGTTACGGTAGTTATTGTAGCTGAATGAATATCCTGCAGATGGAATGAACTCATTGTTTGCAAAGAGTTTCAGCAGGTCCGTGAATTCAAGGTTCTTGGTCAGGTTCTCCGAGGCCCTGTCTGCCAGTACGATAGAGAGGTACAGAGGAGAGAAGCTGTGGGTGATGTACCTATTCTGACGAACGCTGTAATCCACCCCTCCGTAGAGTTTATGCATGCCGTAGTCCCCGGAAATGTTCTCGTTGAGATATCCGAGGCGGTACTGTGTCTGGCCGGTATACTTGCGCGTCCAGTCCCCAAGTTGGAGATACGGAAAATTAAGAGCAAAGTCCGCACCCAGGATGTAAGTATCATTCCTGCCCGGGTCTTTCTGCTCTCTCCTGTTGAGATTCCAGTAATATGCTCCCTTTATCTTGGCGGTGAAGATGTCCTCACGGCTGAAAAGATTCCTCTTGATCAGAGTGGCGGACGCATCTGGTCCCAGCTGATTGTTACTTCGATATACTATGTCACCCTCCACTTCCAGGTCAAGGGAACGGTCCAGGCTATCACGTCTCGCGTCGATGGTCTTTCCGTAGAGTACACCGGCACCGGACCTCACAAGCTCACCGTCAACAATGTTCTGAAAATCCCTCTTGCTGAACAGCCTTGCCTTAAACGCCCCGGCACTGTCCAGCTTGTACTCGGCCGAGATGTTGTTGAGGAAGGAACCGGAGTTCTTGTTCACCTCTTCATTGTCAGACACACTTCCACCAAGCTTTATGCTGAGTTTGTCATTGAAAAAGCTCTTGGAAACGTTGACCGTGTAGTCAGTGGTCTCCACTCCCCTTCCATGTTTGCCCTTGGCTACGCCGAAGTCCAGATTGACCACGTTGCCCAATCTGTTGGAGGCTGCCGCATTCAGTTTTGACTGCACTATGCTGGACAGGGCGTAACCTTCCATCTGCGCGGCCTCATTGCTATCCGAAGCATACATTCCCGTGGCAAGAAGCACGGCCGCCAGGCCCTCTCGATTCTCCTGTGGCATCTCCGCCAATTCCTTGTGTATTGCAGCATCATCAGGTGCATCAAGATAGAAGCCTATATCTATCTTTTCAAGAGTACCTCCCACCTTGACGCCAGTCACGAAGTCTACCATTCTGGAGACCTCTCCCACAGGTTTGTACGTAGCCTTGGCTCCCTGAGAGGCGGAGACTGCAAGCTCGGTATGTTCCAGATCGCCATTGAACCTGATACAGCTTCCCTTATCAATATTGAAAGGCATCATAGGATAAATGGCAGGAGAGAAGAAGATCATGCCCTTGGGTACGTCTATCTGCCCGTTCAGCTTGAGTCCGGTCTGAGGGTTGAATCCAACCCTGACAGTACCGGCCGTGCAGACCTGAGCGAGATTCTTCTTGTCTATAGGATATGTAACATCTGTCTCCGGCAGGATGCTGACGTCAACGCAGGCCATAAGACTGTCCACCGGTCCGGTAACGCTGCCGTCGAGGCTGGTAAGGAGCGTACCATAAACCGGGATAGGACCGTTCTTAGGCAACTTTACAGGCTCAAAGCGCTCAGAGTTGAGCAGGACGTCCAGATTCATGGTCTGCAGGTCCAATCCTCCGTTCAGGCTGATGAAAGTGCTGTCCGCCGCAAAGATTCTGAGCCCGTTGAGATCTACCCTGTTGTTCTTCATGGTTATCTCCTGATTTCCCATGCAGAGCTTCACATCGAACGGCTTATACTCTGCAGACACCCCTACAGGTGTGACTCCGGCAAAAATATCCGCTCTATCCGGCAGTCCGAAGACAGCTGCGCGCGCCCTCAACTCACCGTGAATGCCCAGTTCCTCAGGCAGAGTAACGAACTGCTGCGCAATCTCCAGAGGGATGTCGTCAAGCTGCGCATGTGCAGCAAGATGCCCCGGGTCATTGATATCCGGGCAGACGTCAAACCTGACTGTCCTGTCTCCGAATACCTTGCCGTCGTATGCGAGGTCCTCGAGCCTGAGATTTCCGTCAAGTACAGGCCCGGTACTGCTGCGTGCCAGTACGGCATCCAGGTCAGCATTTATGGCCGGGAGTTTAAGTTCCCCCTCAAGTGCCGGAGTCCTGAGCGAAAGGAGTATCTTCCGGGACTCATCAACTGAATGCAGGGTGGCGCTAAGCTTGTTCAGATCAAGATTCCTCTTCTGCAGAAGGCTGCGGAACGGATTATCCTGGCTGATGGACAGATCCAGGTCTACCTTCGGGATTCTGCTCAGCAGGGTATCTATCCGGGCGAGGGTAATCTTGCCGTCGAATGACGGGATGATGGATGGGATCTCCAGCGCGTGCAGGGCAGCATCGGCACGCAAATCAAGGCCATGCATCGCTATGGAGGCATTGGAATGGTCCGCACCGGTCTTGAACCGGACGTCCATGACAGGAACCGCAAGCGTGTCTCCCGGAATCCTGAGGTCAAGGTCTGCTATTCTTGTATCAAGGGCAACTCCGGGGAGCTTGCCCAGGAAGTTGCTGAGAATGAAGTGGCTGTTGTGCGTAAGCGTGGCCACGATGGAGCTGTCCTTGTAGTGGACAGGGGAAGCGATTGTTCCGCTGATGCCGCCATTGCTCAGAGAAGCCGCTAGTCTGACTCCGGAAACATTTATGGTGTTGTAGCGGCAGCTGTCCAGCTGTGCCTGCACATCGGCCTTCATCCGCAAATCTGTGGGATTGATGCCACAACCGGAGGCCTTCACATTTCCCGCCACGACTATCTCGCTGCCTGCTATACCCAGAATCTTTGCTATGTCCGTGCGTTCCAGGTCAATATCGGCCCGGAAACGCTCATCATCGATGTCGTAGTCCGCATTCAGTGATAAGCCGGAACCGGAAAAGCTTCCTTTCGCCCTGGTGCTGACCAGCATGGTCTCAAGATCCAGGCGCGTGCCATAGAGCGTTGCCTGCGCGTCCAGCCGCGGAACGCTTGCGTAAAGGCGTTCAGAGCTGATGATGTTCTCACCTATGTCCACGATTACATCTCCGCAAAGACGGCCCACGAAGAGTTCAAAGCCGGTTACGCTGAAATCAGTATCCTCGACATCGATGCTGCGAACGGTAAAGCACTGCGCGCCCAGATCAAGTAGCGTGCTTGTCTTCACCTTGGAGAAGTCCAGTCTGAGTCCTACTGGCTCCAGCCGGAAATCCACATTCCTGAGGGTGATATCCTGCAGATCTATGAAGACAGGTACGGCACTGCTGTCTGAAGGCGCGGAATTCTCTTCAGGGCTAATCAACTCAAGGGTAAGGTCTACATCTTCCAGAACGGCATCTGTAACAGGGAAATAGAGATTCTTGGGATTGAATGCCTTCACTCCGGCCGACAGCCTACCCACGCGACCATCTATCTTTACGGTCGGGATAAAATCCCCGGTATGTGCGATGACGTCATGCAGGTCAAGTGAGTTGACGGCTATGGAATCCGGAAGGGACTCGACCTTGAGGCGCGCATCCAGGCAGCCCACGAAGGCAAGGGTGTCGTTCTGTCCGTCTCCCACGAACACATCGCTGAGCAGGACGTTCAATGGAAGTCCTACGGAGAAATGCCCGACGGAAACGGGGATACCTGTCTCCTGAGTCAGGATACTTGCCGCCTTGGTCACAGCCTTTTGCTGGACAGACGGGATTGTCAACGCACCAAGAATACACAAAAGAATTGCAACAGGTATGCCTATAATGCACCCTGCTGCAATCGCGATAGCTTTAAGCCACCTGCGGCATCTTCCCGAACCCATACCCCACTGCCGTTTGAAAAAACTAGAATGTCCTTACCAGGCCTATGCCGTAGTCTGAGAGTCCCTGAAGGATGCCCGAGAAGCCTCCCTTGTGCAGATCCCAGCTGCTTGTGGTGACAACCTTCTCCGGATAGTTGGCCCTTGTGCCGTACCATCCGAGCGAGATGAAGCCAAGGTGAAGCTGCAGGGCAAGTTTCTCGTCGAGGTCGATATTGATGACCGGAAGAATCTGGAAACCGTATTCCATCTGAGTGCTCCACTCGCCCGAAGCCTTCTGCGGCTTGTCCGTATTGAAATACTGGCCGACGAAAGCGTTGGCCTCCGCCCAGATGCTGACAGACTTCCAATCCAGCAGGCGATATCCGAAGAACGGAGACACGGACCAGCCTATCGCCCTGTTCACGAAATTCTGCTGATCCTGCTGCTTGTCATCGAATACCAGACCGTTGGTCAGGCGACCGAAGGCGAAGCCTATTCTTCCTCCGGCCTGCATATTCTCGTTGAGGTTCCAATACAGCTTTGGCCTGAGGTTGATCATATATGCATGCTCCTTGTTTTCTACGAGGCCTGACTTGTAGTCGGTGTGCTCATTGGCAAAATTGATGCTGAACTGGCCTCCCAGATGGAACTGTGCCTTTGCCTGAAATGCAATCAGGGCAAACAAACATATTGTAACAATTCTTTTCATATCTGAAAAAATTTCAATTCTAGTTCTCAAGATCCTTGATAACGTGAATGTCCCTCTGAGGGAACGGAATGGATATATTGTTCTGCTCAAAGGCCTCGTATATGGCCTTGCGAAGTTCTGTCTTAAGTCTTACGCGGTCCGCAATACGGGTCCATGCTCGAACCTCGAAGTCCAGACTGCTGTCTCCGAAATCAACGAATAACACACTGGCTGGAAAACGTTTGAAATCACACAAAGCCTTGCCGTTTGCCCCAGGCATTTCTCCAACCTCCTGTATGGCCTTCTGAATCACATCACGCACAAGTGCCACATCGCTTCCGTAAGCCACACCCACCTTGACGGTCTCACGCACAAAGTTGTGGTTGCGAGTGAGGTTCTTGAAATTCTTGTTGAACAGTGCCGTATTCTGGAAAGAGACTATGCATCCGTCGTAGGTTGCAATCTGTGTATTCTGGTAAGAGATGCTCTGCACCGAGCCTTCCACGCCGTCACACTCGATATTGTCTCCCACGCGCAGGCGGCCTGTCATAAGATAGATGCCGCAGACAAAGTTCTCTATGAGTCCCTTCATGGCAAAACCGAGACCGGTGGCAAGACCGGCGGATACTATCGAGATGCCGCTTCTTGGCACATTCAAGATCACAAGTGCCGTGACGAAGTACAAGCCCCATACAATTATGGACAGTCCGTTTTGCAGCAGAGCATCATTGGCATTCGCTTTTTCTCCCTTGCGGACGGTTTTGTTCAGCTTCTCATATATCCAGCGGATCACATTCGCAATATAGCGGAATATGAACCACATGATGGTAACCTTAAAGATTTTCATTAGCGATACCTGCATCAGTCCGGCTTCATCGATGAAGTTGGCATTGAACATCTCGTCGCAGTATGACCCGATAGCGAAGACATCAGCAGACCTGTAAAGGCAGAAAGGAATGCTGCAGATAAACAGAATAGGAACGACACACTTGTTGAAAAATACATTAAGCCACTCGTATTGCTGTACGCCGCGGCTCTTGGATTCCACGATGGTACGCACCCACCTGATGGTCATGATGCAGCCTATCTGCAGGCACCACCAATAGACCTCCAGAAGCGAATACAGCGAGGCCCCCGTCATGGCAAGGAAAGTGCTGAACAGGACCTGGGCCGTAGTCAGCCATATCAGGACGGAATCAAACACCTCCATATCATGACGGTATCTGATGCTGCGGCGTAAAGTTACCAGCGCACAGATCAGAACAGCAGGAGGGAAGATGACATTGATCCAGATGTCCGGGCTGAGGGTCATTCTGATAATGGCCACAAGGAAGGAGAGGTCTAAGAACGGCGCAAATGTCTTGGCCATTTCCTCGAGTTTCCTGCCTTCCAGTCTCGAATACAGGCTCAGCATCACTGCCAGAGCCAGCCAGAGATAGTTGACGAGGAGCGGCATACTGTGCTCCACCATGTGATTGCTTCTTCCATTTATGAAATACAGGACATACGCCACCAGCATCATCAATACATAGGTAATGATGTTCTTAAGCACATAAAGTTTGTGGCGATACTCCCCGTCATTCTTCAGCTTGGCTTTATAAATCAGGCCGAGAACAAAAGACACAAGCAGTCTGGCTATGAAAAAATAAAGTATGAAGAGAACAGACAGTGACAGCATATCCGAACCACGCCAGTCTGAAATGTCTCCTCGCTCCGAAGAAAGCTCTTCATTTTCATCCTGAAGTTCCTGGAAATCCTTGAAATCATCATGCCAACTGTTTACAAGAGCCTCTTTAGTCTCCCCGATATTCATGATCAGGTTCAGAGGATTGTTGTCGAAAGAGTAATAGATATGGTTCTGCAGCATGACATAGCAGGAATCGGCAAAATCATGAAGTTCCTCCACCTTGCTCTTTACACCCTCGTAGTACACATTATCCTTCTCAAGGCTTGCTTTATATTTCTCCAGATTGGCCAGAATTATCTGCGCATATTCCACGCAGGCAGCCCTGTCTTCAAGCATCTGCCCGGTAAGTACAAGAGGTTCGTTCTTTTGTTCAGGTACATAGCCCTTCATCAGCGAAACCAGATTCAAGGAGGTCTCGCTTACGCCGTCGTAGGATTCGCTAAGATGTACTCTCAAAGAATCAAGGGCAACAGAGATATCACTCTCGTCCTCGTCCTCGGTCTCAACCGGAGGGATATTTTTGAGTGTGCGTATCAGCGAGCGGTACTTCTCGATATCCATGCTGGTAAGAGTCCTGGCATGAGCATACGAAGCCATATCGCCATGTTCTCCCTCCAGCTTCTCACGCAGCTTTTCAGCCTCGGAGCACGAATATGCCACGCTGAAGGAGTTGTTCATATTGTTGGAATAGAGCATCAGGCCCACCTGCTCGCTGCGGGTCATGTAACCGATCAGCTGCTGGTGGAGTTTCTCCACCTGAAGCTCGTATGCCTCCATCTGACGCTGCTGCTGTTCGCAGGCGTACTTGAGCTCTGCACGAAGCACGGAAAGAGTCCGCCCGATTCCATTCTCCTTCAGAACGGCATGCGCGCCAAAAGAAATGGAAAGCAGAAGTATAAAAACCGCTAGAAATCGTTTCATTACACTGTTTTTAATTATTGCCCAAATTTACCAAATATCCGGCAGTTAACAAGCGCATGCAATGTGAAACAGACTACCGTACCCAAACTAAGACATCTTTGAGTACGGCAGTCAATGTTTGTGTGTCTTTTAGATCTGATCAAAATCGTCTCTGGTATTGATCTCACGCACATCTCCCGCATTCTTGACAGAAATGTACTGAGGCTCTGACGGTGGAGCCGAGAATTCGTAAGATTTCCACTTGCCCTGTTTTGCGGAGAACTTTACAATGTAATTTCTGCCGGGTTCAACAGGAATGTCCACTGACTTGCCGGAATCCACGCCATTCGCCAGTTTATTTTCAGCAATCTTATCTCCAGTGGACGAAACTTCGGTCACTGTGATGTAACTGATCTTTTCGGCAAAAGCATTGGTGAGCCTGATGAACGCCTTGGTGTAAGTTCTGCTGAAGTTGACGTTCGCATCCAAAGGAGTGGCTTCTCCCCTGTTGACACTGAGCAATTCACCGCCTACCTTGGTGAGCTCGAGAACTTCGTTCTTGCTTGTCGTGAGCATGATATTGTATTTGTACCTGGTAGGCAGACTCATGGTGTATTTCTGGCCTGAAGCCAAGGCCATAATCTTGCTGTCAAATACAAGCTCACGCGCTTCGTTATATACCTTTACGTTGGTTATGTGATCCGCAAGTCCATTAAGGACTGTGATTACACCGTATTCGGTACGGTCGGTAAGGCCGAGTACAAGGTCCAGACTGGCCGGCGAATATTTCTGAGTCTCTCGTGTCCTTGAAAGGCGGTTGTACTCAATCTGACACAGCCACTGTGTTGTAAGGTCTTTCAGGTCCACATGAATCTTCTCTATACCCTTGTCATCTGTATCCTTTTTGGTGTTAGGCACATTCCATACCCATGTAGAAAGAATGTCGATTGTTCCGTATGCATGCGGCTTCACCGTGATAGAGGCTGAATTTTCCCATTCTGACTCCAGATCCTTGCTGGTATGAATAGAATAACCCACAGAGTTGGCGCCGCCACTGGTATTGGTGATATACCACTCATATGTGTTGAATGCTGTTTCCTTACCCCACTCGTATCCCCCCGAAACGGTTGTTTCTCCGCTCTTTCCAGAACTTTTGCTCTTGCCTTCCGGAGCAGATCCTTTTTCTCCCGAAAGACCAAGGTTCAAACTGCCGTCTATAGAAAATCCTTCTGTCTTTTTGTGCTCCTGTTTCTCCGCAACATTCATCGGCATTGCAGCTTTTGCCATCTTTACGCTGTAACCCTTTCCTGCGACAGGCGTTGCATCAAAGGAAACACTCTTGAGCACATCACCGTGAACGTTATGACGGCGTCCATCATCATCAGGATCATTCGTATTCCACTGTGACTTGCAGAATGTCTTGCAATTGGCTTTGAAGTGACCCCTGGCCAGATAATAGTCTCCTTTGTTGTCATCAAAACAGAAGGCATGGGTTATGTCAAATATGACAGAGAACACACCCGTTGCCCTGTACCAGCCTAAATTTCCTTTCCATCCGACATGCTTATCAAATCCGTGAGACATAGGCACGCGGAAATCATTCTGATATATGGTGCCGTGGGCCGGTATGCCGCCCTTCTCATCATCGGCTTTTGTCAGCTGTTCCTCGCGGGACTCTTCCACTGCCTCAAGGAAATTCACGATACCTGCAAACAGCTCATACTCCTCGCTGTCGTAGATCGCATCATGCCCCTGCTCTATGAGCTTGTAGTCAAAGTCATCCTCGCCCTGATAAACAGAAGAATCCTCCTCCACTTTCTCAGCCTCCAAGGCCTCCATATCCAGCTTGTGGCAGGCATATACAGAGCCGTCCCTTGTAACTCCGAAGAGTGCTATCTCATCCCAATCATATGCTTCCACAGTCTCGTCACCCAGGAGCAGCAGGCTGTCTCCATTATGGAACCACTGCCTGATTTCCTCCTTCTTAGGCTCCCAGATGAATGCAAAGCCGTCATTGGCAAGCACCTCATTGATATCGTAAAAGAAGTCCGAAGGATTACCTACCACAAGCACGGCAGCAGTCTTCTCTGTAACCTCGGTTGTGATTCCGCCAAGGAAACGCAA
>JAGHUW010000145.1 GCA_018064625.1 Candidatus Cryptobacteroides equifaecalis
GTCAGCCACATCGGCAGCCGATGAGCTTGCGAAACGGTAGCCCAGATTGAAATCATAGTAGAAGAACGAGCCTTCCCTCAAGGACTTGGCCCTCAGTTTCGAAGCCGCAGAGTTGAGCATGTCCGAGGACTGCCATGATGAGTTGAACACACCGTCATAGCCTACGCCGAAGGTGGTCACGGAATGCTTGCCGAGAAAACGCGAGTCGAGACCCAGTCTTCCCGAGAAGTCATAATCGCTCTTGTCCTGGAAGAAACCGCAGGCATCTGAATAGATGGCGAGCCCGGCGTCCTTCCTGTCCAGAGGTGCATAGGCAAACTCCAGCTCCGGATGCAGGAAATAACCAGCACCGACCTTGAGCATACCCTTTCTGCCGTCGTAAAGGGAGGCATCCGGCTTCATCTCAATCAGGTAAGGGGTGAACTCATAGGCACCCTTGTACTCGGTGTCGAATACAGAATAGTCAAACTTGTAGTCGAAGCGCAGAAGGCTGTCCGGGGCACTGATCTCCGGGCCCATCTTCTTCACTTCCGAGAGCTGGGTCTCATACTTGTTCGTAACCTGAACGGACTGGTTTATGCCCTGTGCGAAGATGCCCTGCCCGAATGCGGCAAGAAATATCGCCAATGTATATATCTTCTTCATGATCATTTGCTTAATCCTTCAATTCTGTTCAACCTCACCCTTACGTTCTCCGCAATGTCATCGACCACACCAGGCTCAGGGGTATAACCATCCCTGATGCTCTCAAGGGTAGCCTTGGCCTGACTGTCCATATCCCTCTCGATAAACGAGTCGGCGAGTACGATGAATGACCTCGCAAGCCAGTAGGACTGGTCCCCTGCCTTGCCGGAGAAATCGTACACCATTGATTCCACGACGTCTATCTTGCCGCGGTCGAATGCGTCCTGGATCAGGATGTAGTTCGCCTCCGCACCCTCATCGGTGGAAGGCTCCGAGGAGAGCTTGCGGAACTCTTCCATGGCCAGGTCTCGCTGCGAGGTGGCGAGGTAGGACTTCGCCCTCACGTAGGATGCCTCGCGCAGGATTGCAAAGCCGGAGCCTGATGCCTTGAGCACAAGCTCGGAGTTCTCTATGGCGGTCTGATATGACTTTGCCCGGAAAGCTGACCTCATCAGCCCGAGAGCGCCAGCCTCCTTGTTGGCATCTATGCGCGCTGTCTGCTTGAGAGCGGCATAGCTCTCGCAAGCCTTGTCGTAGCGCTGGAGCTCGTAGCTGAGCCTTGCGTGATTGAGCAATGCAAGCTCGTTGAATGAGTCCTCCGTGCGCGTTGCGGCAACCTCGCCGTACACCTCGCACGCCTTCTCCTTGTCTCCCCTCGCCTTGAATGACTCGGCAAGATAGAACTTCAGCTGATTGACGCCCTGACCCTCAGGGAACTTCTCCAGATATTTCGAGATGGCCGGCTCGGCCTCATCGTAGTTTCCGGCGAGGAAGAGCTGCTCGGCCGTATTGAAGTACATCCTCTCCATTGCCTCAGGGCTCTTGTCCCTGTTGAGTGAGTTCTGCTCGACGTATTCCAGATACTTCTGAGGCTGCTTCTTGGCCTGGTAGATGGATTCGATGGCAGGAAGGGCATCCTGGGCGTATTCGCTGCCGGGCATCAGCTCCACCACGGCCTTGTAGTGCGTGAGCGCGTCGTCGTACCTGTTCATGTTGCGGCAGACCATTCCCATGCCTATGAGGGCCTTGGCTCCCCAGCTTTCGTTTCCGGCATTGTCCCTGAGGAGTTTGAAGGAGGCCAGGGCCGCCTCGTTCTTCTTGGCATCGGCCTGGGCGCGTCCGAGCTCGTAGAGAGTCTCTCTGTAGTAAGGCAGGGACGGGTCAGCCTTCTCCACGGCCTTCAGCACGTCTATCTTCTTTGCCCTGTCCTTCCTGTCCTTTGAAAGGCCGTAGGACAGTCCCTGGCGGTAGATGGCATAGAGGTTGGTCTCGTCCGGATATGCAGCCTTCAGCCTGCCGTAGCTCTCGATGGCTGCCTTGTAGTCGTTATTGAGGAAGTCGCAGTCCGCCCGCCTTGTAAGAGCGTCCTTGAGATAGTCTCCGCGGCCGCTGCGGGCGTAGGTGTCGAACCATCTTGCCGCAGAGCTGAAGTCTCCATTGTTGAGATAGCTGTAAGCCACGTTGTAAGAGAGTAGACGGCCCTCGGCGACATCCTGAATCGCATCGGCGTTATAAAGGTCCGTGAATACCTTGGCTGCTTCCTGATAATTGCCTGTCCTGTAGTATGATTCCGCAAGCCAGTAGCGTGAGAGCTGGTTGAATCGGTCGTTCTTCGGGATATAGTATGAGCAGGCACGCAGGTAAGGGATGGCGTCCTTGTTGGAACCGCCCTTGACAAGCTGCACGGCCTGGAGGTAGTTGGCCTTGGCATAGTTTAGCTTCATGCCCTCATCCAGCTCGTCGATGTTGTCATATGCCTGAACGGCAGCGGCGTAATCCTTGTCATAAAGCGCCGCAAGTGCCATGTAGCTGTAAATCTGCTCTCCCTTGACCTTGGTGGAGTAGCGGGAGATGTAGCGTGAGAAACCCTCAGTATCCTTGTTCAGGTCAAAGGCAAGCTTGGCATAATTGAAAAAGGCGTCCTCCGTCATCTTCTGGTCAAAATCCACCTGAGCGGCATCCTTGAATGCGTTCATGGCAGAGACCTTGTCCCTGAGACGGATATATGCGTTTCCAAGCTTGTAGTTGGCTATCTGGCCGAGGGAGTCCGTCCTGTCTGCCATGAGGGTGAAGTTCTCCACCGCCCCGGCGAAATCATCTACACTGTAGAGCACGAAACCTGCATGGAAATAGTCGGAACGGGTCATGGACTCGCGCGAGGTGTTGTCCAGATACTCGCGGGCCTTCTGCTTGTTGCCCCTGATCAGGTATGACTCGGAGATGGCCCTTGCCAGATGCTCCTGCCTTTCCTTAGGGACGCTGTCATAGATCTTCTCACCTTCCTCGATGACAAAGTCATAGTTCTTCATATTGAACTCACAGTCAACGATATAGAAGTTGGACAGCTCTTTGAACCTTGGGTCCTTCACAGACTTGCGGAACCACGATGCGGCCGGCTCAAACTCCTTGTGCGAATAATGCATCACGCCGCTCAGGTAACGTGCCGGGGCCGAGTAGTCACTCTGAAGTATCTCATCAAGCCTTTCGAACTCGGCAAGAGCCTCCGGATGGCGTCCCTGGCTGAAGTGGCAATATCCCTTCTTGAACACGAATTCCGGAACGGAGGCCTTTGGAAGGCAGTTCTCAGGAACAAGGGCAAGTTCATCAGATGCCTCCGCATAGCGCTCCTGATCGAAGCTGCGCATGGCATTCTCATAGCGTATGAGGCCTGTGAGCGAAGACGACGGATACTTGCGCATGTACCCGGAGTAAAGCTCCGGATAATCCACGGAACGCATCTTGAGCGCACAGAGCACGACGTATCCCTCGCAGAGAGGGTCCTCCCCGCCCTGCTCGAATACCGTACGGGCACGTTCATATAATCCGCTATCGTAGAGATTGAGCGCCTGCCTGTAATCGGCGGGTGCAATAGAGGTGGCCAGAAGGGCCGCCAGAATGAAACTCAATATCATAAAAGAATCTTCTTAAATTATACAAATATACTCATTTTTGCGCTATATTTGTAGAAATACCAGCACTTTTTATGAACTTGATATCCTTCCACGGAGCCGAAATACTCAACGGCGAAAGTACAGTCATCTACGACCTTAATCTGGAGGTCGCGAAAGGCGATCTGGTTTACCTCGTAGGCAAGGTCGGCACCGGAAAAACATCCATAATCCGTACCATAATGGCAGACAACCCGCTAATGACGGGCGAAGGGATGGTCTGCGGCTACGACCTGCGTACAATCAGAAAAAAGGACATACCTTTCCTTAGACGCAAACTGGGCATAGTGTTCCAGGATTTCCAACTGCTCATGGACAGAACCGTTGAAGACAACCTGCGCTTCGTCCTCGAGGCCACAGGCTGGAAAGAAAAGGATGCCATCAGGAAAAGGATACATGAAGTCCTGGAGGACGTGGGAATGGAGACAAAGGGGCACAAGATGCCGCACCAGCTCTCCGGAGGCGAGCAGCAGCGCATAGCCATCGCAAGGGCCCTGCTGAACGACCCGGAGCTGATTCTGGCCGACGAGCCCACGGGCAACCTCGACGGCGAGACCGCAGAATCCATACTCAACCTGCTCTCAAGGCTCAACAAGGAGAACGGCACTGCCATTCTGATGGTCACCCACAACCGCAGCATATGCGAGAGCTTCCCGGGAAGGGTGCTGGAATGCAAGGATGAGACCTGCGTGGAATTATGACAAGAAAGGAACGCTACCAGTCCATAATAGACTATTTCCGCACCAACGTGCCGGTAGCCGAGTCTGAGCTTGACTTCAAGGACGCATTCAGCCTGCTGTGCGCCGTGATGCTCTCCGCCCAGTGCACGGACAAGAGGGTGAACATGGTAACCCCCGCCCTCATGGAGGCCTACCCCACCCCGGCCGACATGGCCCAGGCTTCGGCCGACGATATCTTCCCCTACATACGCTCCATCTCCTACCCCCGCAACAAGGCGGAGCACCTGGCAGCGACTGCGCGTAAGCTGGAGGCCGAATTCCAGGGACGCGTGCCTTCCACGGTGGAAGAGCTCATGACCCTTCCGGGCGTGGGCCGCAAGACCGCGAACGTGGTCGCATCCATCATCTACAACGAACCGGTGATAGCTGTGGACACGCACGTCTTCCGTGTATCGCACAGGCTCGGCCTGTCTTCTGGCAAGACCCCGGCAGCAGTAGAAAAAGACCTCGAGAAACATATTCCCGAGGCCTTGAGACCTATTGCGCATCACTGGCTTATCCTTCACGGACGATATGTCTGCAAAGCACTCAAGCCCATGTGCGGCGAATGTCCGCTGAGGGTGTGGTGCGCACACCCTGCAGCAGAGTAATTACTTGCAGAACTGATCCTTGAGCATACCGATCTTTGCGTCGGCGTCGTTGCCCTTGGCTCCGAAATAGAACTTGATCTTAGGCTCCGTACCTGAAGGGCGCACGGACACCACGTCACCTGCCTCATCGAAGAACTGAAGCACGTTGGACTTAGGCTGACCTGTCTTCTCCGGCTCGAGATAATCCACAACCTTGGTGACAGGGCTTCCGCAAAGCTCCTTTGGAGGGTCGTTCCTGAGGTCGGCCATCATCTGCTGAATCTCCTGTGCTCCGGAAACTCCCTTGCGAACAACGCTCACGAGACCTTCCTTCCTGTAGCCTACCTCAGAGTAGATTCTCTGCATGAGCTGATAGAGGGTGAGACCCTGCTCAGCTGCCCATGCTGCAGCCTCGGCAACCATCATTACGGATACCTGAGCATCCTTGTCGCGAACGAACTCGCCCACATTGAAGCCGTAGCTCTCCTCGCCGCCGCAGATGAACTCGCCGCCCTCTGCCTGCTTTGCCTTCACTACCTCGGCAATGTACTTGAAGCCTGTAAGCACGTTGTATACAGGTACTCCGAAGGTCTTGCAGATGTCTGTAATGAGTTCTGTGGTGACTATGGTCTTGACAACGTACTTGCCCTCGGTGAGCTTTCCAAGCTCCTTCCAGCGGGTAAGGATGTAGTATGTTAGGATAGAAGCTGTCTGGTTTCCGTTGAAGAGGACGATCTTGCCGTCATTGTCCCTTACGGCTATACCCATGCGGTCTGCGTCAGGGTCTGTACCTATGACGATGTCTGCACCTGTCTCATTGGCCTTGTCGATAGCCATCTTGAGTGCTGCAGGCTCCTCTGGGTTAGGGGAAACGACTGTAGGGAAGTTGCCGTCTGAAACATCCTGATCAGGGACATGGATCACGTTCTTGAAGCCCTTTCTGCTGAGGATCTCAGGAACGAGGCGTACGCCGCAGCCATGGAGAGGAGTGTACACGAACTTGATGTCTGAGTGCTTTGCACATACCTCCGGGCTGAGGGAAAGGCTGAGAAGGTCGTTCAGATAGAGCTCATCCACCTCCTTGCCCATAATCTCGACCTCACCGCAGTGGGTGTCAGATGTGAACTTTACCATGGAAGGGTCTGTGATCTTTGCAACCTCGGCAACGATCTCCTTGTCCTGAGGAGAGGTCACCTGACCGCCGTCTGACCAAGAGACCTTGTATCCGTTGTACTCCTTAGGGTTGTGGGAAGCGGTGATCATAACACCTGCGACAGCACCCTTGAGACGCACTGCGTAGCTCATCTCCGGGGTAGGACGGATATTGTCGAAAATGTAAACATGGATTCCGTTTGCGGAGAGCACGTCTGAGGTGATCTTTGCGAACTCCCTGCTGTTGTTTCTGGAATCGTAGGAAATGACAACCTTAAGGTCGTCACCCTCGCAATGGCTGAGGATGTAGTTGGCGAGACCCTGGGTAGCCATGCCCACCGTGTATTTGTTCATTCTGTTGGTGCCGACTCCCATGATGCCGCGAAGGCCGCCGGTACCGAATTCAAGGTTCTTGTAGAAGGCATCTTCCAGCCCTGCGGGATCATTGTTCCTGAGTTTCAGGACTTCCATTTTTGTTGCCTCATCGAAGTCTCCATCGAGCCACGCCTGAGCCTTAAGTTCGAATTCTTTCATATAGATGTTATTAATTGGTTTATCGTAACAAACAAAGATAAAAAATAATCCTGATAATTACTATTTTTGCCCCATGAAAAAGAGTTTCGCCCAGATACTTGAAGGAATAGACAGCAGGAGTTCCGCCAAGATGGCCTCGAAGCTGCCATCATGGCATGCCGCCGGCTGCACGGCACCTTCAAGCCTCGCCATAGAGCAGTGCTCCTCGGAGGCTGCCGCCATGTACAAAGCCGGGCTGACCGGGCCGGGCGGGGGATGCATCGCGGACCTCACCGGAGGTCTGGGCGTGGATTGCCACGCATTCGCACAACGCTTCCGCAAGGTGCTGTATTTCGAGCGGAACCAGGTTCTGGCCGACGAGGCCCGGCGCAACTTCGCCAGACTGGGTGCCGGCAACATCGAGGTCAGCTGCCTTGAGACCGGGAAGGAGTTCCTGGAAGGCGGCGCGCTCGGCCAAATGGACTGGATATACCTTGACCCGGCCCGCAGAGACGCTGCCGGCAAGAAAGTTTTCCTGCTGGAGGACTGCAGCCCCAACGTGCTGGAGCTTCTCCCCCTGCTGTGGGAGCACAGCCCGCGGATTCTGCTGAAACTCTCTCCCATGGCCGACATCAGCATGATACGCAGCCGCCTGGGGGCCTGCCTGAAGGAGATTCACGTCGTGGGTCTGGGAGGCGAGGTAAAGGAACTGCTCTGCATCCTGGAGAAGGACAACAAGGAGCCTTTCCGCTGCTTCATGGCCCAGCTGGACGGAGCCGCCCCGCTCGTGACCGAGGCCATAGACTGCCCTGACGCCAGCTATGCGGATCCGGCTCCCGGAATGACCCTGCTCGAGCCTGGAGCC
>JAGHUW010000084.1 GCA_018064625.1 Candidatus Cryptobacteroides equifaecalis
CCTTTCGAATTGCAGGAGATACCTGAACTGAAAAATGTCTCTGCTCTGAGCCATGAGCAGATAAAAGTCAGGGAAGGGGAACTCATACTGAAGAACATACATGCCGGGGATTTTGTCGTGCTGATGGATGAACATGGCAAGGAATTCCGTTCCCTGGAGTTCTCATCGTGGATGGAGGATAGGATGTCCAGGACAGGAAAAGATATGGTTTTCGTGATAGGAGGGGCTTACGGATTCAGCGAAGCCGTATATTCCAGGGCGGATTCCAAGATATCCCTTTCCCGCATGACCTTTTCGCACCAGCTGGTGCGTACCGTTTTTGTTGAACAGCTGTACCGTGCAATGACCATCATGCGCGGCGAACCATATCACCACGAATGAGAAGGAAACCGCTCATATCCGACATCATATCGGTCCTGCTGGTCCTTGCTTCAGTGGTTCTGATTGTCTCCACGACCCTTATCAGCAGGATGCCGGGCGATACGGAGATCAGTGCCCGCCGCATGGAACGCAGGCTGGAATCCAGGATGGCCGTGCTCCAGTCCTATGTGCTCAAGGGCTCTTCCGAGAAGCTGCCTCAGGATATGGTCATGTACCGCTATGTGAACGATTCTCTCCGCTCTTGGCAGAATCAGTTTCCCATAAGCAACGATGATATTTCCAACAAGGTTGTATTCAAGCGCCTGGTCAACCCGCGGCGCAACATGGAGTCGCCTCTGGTCTATGTCAGCGATGAACCTTCTTTCATGAACCTCGGGCCAAAGTGGTATCTTGTGAGGTCGTATGATACTGATACGGAGCATATAATAGCGGGCTTGGAAATCATGAATACCATGGGCGGCCGATCCTTCAACGGGGTCAATCCGCGCTTCCGCCTCGGCCCGTCCTTCTCCGTAAGGCCCCTGAGTACCAGCGGCGGTTCCGAGGTCTGCTACGACGGCATTCCTCAGTTCAAGATCCTTTGCGACGCCCTGACCGGGGGCGCCGTGAGCGCTGCCGATGACGGAGGAATCATATGGATGTCTTTCATGATCTTCATCCTGGCCTGCTTCATCAGCCTGAAGTCGCATCCTGGGAAGAAGGTTTTCGCACTTTACGCCATTGCCATGCTCATATCCTGCGGGATGATGTATGTGTGGAGCTTCGCTGCTACGGACATGCCTATATTCTCGCCACTGCTCTTTGCAGGAGGAAAGGTGCTTCATTCGCTGGGCTCCGTCATCATCATAAATATTTTCATCCTTTCTCTGGCGTCGGGACTGTATGTGGTGAGAAAATCCCACTCCATCCCCCCTGTGGTAATCATTTTCCTTGCTGTGGGCATACTTCTCTATGCCCATACCGCTATCAAGAGCATCATACAGAATTCAAACATTCAGCTGGAAGTGTATGACATAGCGGGGCTCTCGTGGTGGAGTGTGATTGTCTATGTCTCATTCCTCTCCATGCTGATGAGCGTTCCTATGCTGCTGAAGTTGCTGGATCCGTTCCTTGCCAGACTGTTCGGCCGCGATGTGGATGTGCTGGATGCACGCAATGTGGTTGTGATGACAGCGTTTGTGGCCATATATATGGTGTCCATAAGTTCAGTGCATGGCTTCCGTAAGGAGGAAGGAATGGTAGGGGTATGGGCCAACAGACTTGCTGTGGACAGGGACATCATACTTGAGATGAGGTTGCGAAGGGTAGAGACCGGCATTGCCGACGACATGATCATCGCATCTCTGTCTTCGCTGGACAACAGCGAAGCCATCATCAGGAACTTCGTTACAGACAACTATCTGCAGTCCGTGAATCAAGACTACAATATAGATGTACAGGTTATAAAGGATGATTCGCCTGCCGATGAGTTGAACCGTATGTCTGCCCGCCTTAAGGGCGCTGTGCCTTTGAAGGAAGGCTCGTACTTCATGTATAAGGAATCTCGCTCCGGGCTCCCTGCCTATTCGGCGGTGTTCCTTTACGGAGGAACGGGAGGGGGCTTCAATAGGGTCATGATAAGCATAGAGCCCAAGTTCGCATACGGTGACAGGGGCTATCTCAGGCTTCTGGGAGAGGATCATCCGGGAAGGATAAGCCTGCCTGCAAAATATGCCTATGCGCGTTACAAGGGCCGCCAACTGTACAGTTTCGACGGAAACTACCCTTATCCGGTAAGGATGGATGACCAACTCTTCGGAAAGGCGTACGGCACACCGCAGACAACATTCAAGGTCGAGGGATACAGGCATTTTGTGAACCAAATCTCAGACAATGAGGTCGTAGTCATCTCCAGACCGCTTGTCTCATGGTTCAACTATCTCACTTCTGTGCTCCTCATCTCCCTGATAGCCATCATGATGCTGTTTGTGATAGCAAGGAAGCGCCATTTCAAGGAATATATGCGGAACTATTTCAAGGCAAGGCTTACCTGGGTCATGATGGTGGCGTTGGTACTTACCCTTCTTGCCATGGCATCTGCAAGCATATATTGGATGTACAGCAGAAACAACGCGAACATCAACACAATACTCTCAGACAAGGCAAATTCCATACAATCCCTCATACAGGGAGGCGTGCAGCAGGTAGAGCAGAGTGGCGCGAGCATTCTTCCTCTGCTGGAGTCGGCGGCCGAGAACACAGGCTCGGACATAACCCTCTACTTCCCGGACGGAAGGCTCCTGGCATCGACCGCGCCTGAGATATTCGACAGGAATATTCTTGGCAGCAGGATAGATCAGGTAGCCTTTGATAATATCATGTCCCGCAACAGGCGCTTCTTCGTGAACAGGGAAATTGCGGACGGAAAGGAATTCTACTGTATCTATGCCCCGGTCATGAACAGTGAGGACGAGTGCGTGGCGATACTCGGTTCCCCGTATGCCGGAAACGAGATCTACGACTTTGAGACGGACACCATGAAGAACCTCTTCTCCATTACCACTCTTTTCCTGGTGCTTCTCCTCCTTGCGAGAATGACGCTGTTGAGGGTGCTGGACAAGATGTTCGACCCTCTTGTGGATATGGCAGAGAAGATGGCAGGGAGCGACCTGGAATCGCTGCAGCATATATCCTATGACAGAGACGATGAGGTTGCGGTTCTGGTCAACGCTTACAACCGTATGGTGACCCAGTTGTCGGAGAACTCCCGGACCCTGGCACAGGCGGAGCGCGACAAGGCGTGGAGTGGGATGGCAAGGCAGGTGGCCCATGAGATAAAGAACCCTCTCACGCCTATGAAGCTCCAACTCCAGAGAATCATAAGGCTCAAGGCCAAGGGCGATCCGGAGTGGCAGAACAAGTTTGATGACATGAGTAAGGTGATTCTTGACCATATCGATGTGCTTACGGATACGGCGAACGAGTTTTCTACCTTTGCCAAGCTTTATGCCGAGGAACCAGCCAAGGTGAACCTGGATGTCATGCTTCATGAGGAGATAAGCATGTTTGACAACAGAGACAACATCAAGATGGAATACATGGGCTTCCCGGAGGCATGGGCAATGGCGCCAAAGCCTCAGCTTACCCGCGTGTTCGTGAATTTGATCAACAATGCTGTGCAGGCTGTGGAGAATATGGATGAGGCTAGGATAATGGTCTCTCTCAGAAACTCCTCTGAAGACGGTTATTATGACATAGTGTTTGAAGACAATGGCCCAGGTGTCTCAGAGGAGAATATTTCCAAACTTTTCACTCCAAACTTCACCACGAAGAGTGCCGGGTCCGGATTGGGACTTGCCATTTCCAGGAGCATTCTTGAGAGATGCGATGCCACAATCACTTACAGCAGATCCTTCTATCTGGGAGGTGCATGTTTCATGATCAGATACCCCAAGATGCAGGCGGAAGTGAAATAATATCGTGAACTTTTATTATCTTTGCAGCGGTATTATCGGAAACTTTTGATGTATGAAAATCTCTGAGGCAAAATTTGCAGGAAGCAGCACAAGGATATCGCAGAAGCCGAAGAGAAAACTTCCGGAGTTTGCCTTCATCGGACGGTCCAATGTGGGCAAGTCCTCGCTTATAAACATGCTCTGCTCGAACGGCAGACTGGCGATGACTTCAGCGACTCCGGGCAAGACCAAACTGGTCAATCATTTCCTTATCAATGACAGCTGGTATCTCGTTGACCTGCCGGGTTACGGGTATGCCAAGCTGGGCCAGAGGGGAAGGGACGAAATCGCTGCAGTCATCAAAGACTATATCACGAACTCGGAGGAACTCCGTGTGCTTTTCGTTCTCATAGATTCCCGCCACGACATAGGGAGGATTGATGTGGACTTCATCGCGGAACTGGGGGAGCACGGCATTCCGTTCGCCCTCATCTTCACCAAGTGCGACAAGAGCGGCCCCAACGTACTTGCGGCACAGGTGGACAGGGACAGGGAGATTCTGCTCCAGCAGTGGGAGGAACTTCCGCCTATGTTCTGCAGTTCAGCCCAGACCGGCAAGGGAAGGGAAGAGATTTTGGAATATATTGAAAATATACTGAAAACAGCCTGATTATATTATGCTACACAGTCATCGCATGGAAGTTTTCGCGTGCAGAGCTTCGGAGGATTTCGCACGCAAAGTGGTTGATTGCCTGAACAAGAGGATGACACCTGGCGAGGCTCCCTGCCATCTGGGAGACCTGGAGGTGACACCGTTCAGCGATGGTGAGTTCCAGCCTATATTTAACGAAAGTGTGCGTGGAGCCACAGTTTATATCATCCAGTCAACCATACCTCCTGCAGACAACCTCATGGAGCTTCTCCTTGCGATTGACGCGGCAAAACGCGCATCTGCAGATAAAGTCATAGCAGTCATGCCTTACTTCGGATGGGCACGTCAGGACCGCAAGGACCGTCCTCGCGTAGCCATCGGAGCAAAGCTCGTCGCAAATCTTCTCCGCGCAGCCGGCGCAGACAGGATTATGACCTGCGACCTTCACGCAGAGCAGATCCAGGGCTTCTTCGACATCCCTGTGGACCACTGCTTCGCAAGCAAGGTATTTGTCCCTTACATCCACGACCTCAATCTTGACAATCTCACGATAGCTTCCCCTGACATGGGAGGCGCCAAGAGGGCAAATGCATACGCAAAGGCACTCACTACCCCTGAGCAGGAGTGCGGTGTGGTTCTCTGCCACAAGACACGCGCCCGCGCCAACGTTGTCGCTGAGATCAAGGCCATAGGTGAGGTCCAGGGTAAAAACATCATCATCGTGGACGATATGATCGATACCGCCGGAACCCTTTGCAAGGCAGCCGAGATGCTTATGGAGAAAGGTGCAGCCAGCGTCCGCGCCTGCGCCACACACGGACTGCTCTCAGGCAAGGCTCTCGAGAACATTGCCAAGTCTCCGCTCAAGGAAGTGTTCATCACTGACACTATCCCTCATCCTGAGCTTGCAAACAACCCTAAGATCAGAATCGTGAGCATGACAGAGGTGTTCGCCATGATGATAGACAAGGTATATAACTATGAGTCGGTAAGTGCCGAGTTCTTGACAAGATAATTTGACGCTATGTCCACTTTTCTCGCTGCAGCCCTCATACTCGGGATCGGAGTCTTCGGAATGTGTTTCAACATGATATTCCGCAAGAAGGAGTTCCCCAAGTATGATGTGGGCTCCAACGAGGAAATGAAGAAGATAGGCATCAGGTGCTATAAGGACGAGGATGCCGCTTTACACGGTAAACACTGTGCCGGTAACAACGGTGATGCATGCAAAGATTGCAGTTTCCATGAGTCTTTTAGCGATAGTAGGACGTCCTAACGTCGGAAAATCAACCCTGTTCAACCGCCTGGTCGGTATGAGACAGGCCATAGTGGATGACACCGCGGGTGTGACCCGTGACCGTCATTACGGCCGTTGCGAGTGGTGCGGCCGCGAGTTCTCCGTAGTCGATACGGGAGGATACACCACCAATTCTGAAGATGTTTTCGAGTCTGCCATCAGGGAGCAGGTGCAGATAGCCATTGAAGAGGCAGATGTTGTACTTTTCATGGTTGAGGCTGCCACCGGTGTCACTGATTATGACTCTGAGATAGCGGATGTTCTCCGCCGTTCCAGAAAGCCTGTGGTGCTCTGCGTCAACAAGGTGGATTCCGGGGAGAAGATGTATGATGCTTACCAGTTCTATTCCATGGGACTCGGCGAGCTGTACAGCATCTCGGCAGCGAACGGCAGCGGTACGGGCGATCTGCTCGATGCCGTGGTGAAACTCCTTCCTGAGGAAGTCGAGGTGGAGGACAAGTATGCCGGACTCCCGCGCATTACCATCGTCGGCAAGCCAAATGTGGGCAAATCATCCCTCACGAACGCCCTTCTGGGTGTGGAGAGGAATATCGTGACCCCGGTTGCCGGCACCACCAGAGATTCCATAGAGACCTATTACAACAAGTACGGTTACGAGTTCATGCTCGTTGACACGGCCGGAATACGCAAGAAGGGCAAGGTTCATGAGGACCTCGAGTTCTATTCCGTGATGAGGTCAATACGCGCCATCGAGCATTCGGACATATGCATCATGATGATCGATGCCACCACCGGAATGGAGGCCCAGGACATGAACACCTTCAACCTCATCCTCAGGAACAGGAAGGGTTGCGTGCTTGTGGTGAACAAGTGGGATCTCTTCATCAAGGATTCCAACACCATGAAGGAGTATACCCAGGGCCTGCGCGCCCGTCTGGCTCCTTTCGATGACGTTCCCATCATCTTCACTTCCGTGCTCAAGATGCAGAGGATACAGGATGTGCTCAACGCCGCAACGGAAGTCTATGCGAACTATTCGCAGAAGATACCTACTGCCCGCCTGAATGAGGCACTCCTTCCTGTCATAGAAGAGACCCCTCCTCCGGCATGGAAGGGCAAGTATGTGAAGGTTAAGTATATAACCCAGCTCCCTACCAAGTTCCCGGCATTCGCTTTCTTCTGTAACCTTCCTCAGTACGTGAGGGAGCCTTACAAGCGTTTCCTCGAGAACCAGCTGCGAGAGCATTTCAACCTCAGGGGCTGCCCTGTGCAGATATTCTGCCGACAGAAATAAATAATGGACTACATAGACCTATACGAACTCCAGACATGTTTCAAGGATGCCTTGGAAGAGGCTTTCCCTCAACGTGTGTGGGTCCGTGCCGAGGTTTCGTCCGTTCAGGTAAAATCCAACGGTCACTGCTACCTTGACCTCAGCCAGTCTGAGGACGGCCGCGTCGTGGCAAAGGCGAAGGCCGTCATCTGGCGCAGCCGCTATCTGCCCGTCAGCGCCTACTTCCGCGAGGCTGCGGGAGGGGACATCAGCGCCGGCATGCAGATACTCGCCCGGGTGCAGGTGAGCTTCTCAGAGCTTTACGGGCTGACGCTTACGATAGATGAGGTGGAGCCGCAGTTCACCCTCGGCGCGGCTGAACTTGAAAAACGCCGCACGATAGAGAAACTCACGGCAGACGGGCTGATGGACAGGCAGAAAAGGCTCAGCCCTTCGCTTCTGCCGTACCGTCTTGCCGTCATTTCCGCAAGGGATGCGGCAGGTTTTGGGGACTTCTGCCGCCATCTGGATGAGAATCCCTACGGCTTCCGCTTCAGCGTCACCCTCTTCGAGGCTACGATGCAGGGGGTGGAGGCTCCGGCATCAGTTGTGGATGCCATAGACAGGATACAGGCCTGCAGCGAGACCTACGACGCCGTGCTGATCATGCGCGGAGGAGGCTCGGCCCTGGACCTTGCCTGCTTCGACGATTACGGCATGGCCTTCGCCATAGCGACCTGCGCCATTCCCGTATATACGGCCATAGGCCATGACAGGGACTATCATGTGGCCGACATGGTGGCGCACAGCTTCGTCAAGACGCCGACTGCGCTGTCGGACCTTTTCATATCGGCCTTCGCCGCCGAGGATGAGCGCATCAGCTCGTATGGGACCAGGCTCAAGCTGGCCTTCCTGTCAAAGCTGGCGGATATGTCCTCGAGGCTGGACATGCTGGCCTCACGCATACGCTCCGCCGACCCCAGGGCCGTGCTGGCGCGTGGCTACACCCTTGTTACAGACGATCGCGGCGTGGTGCTGAAGTCCGCGGCCGGGCTGGGGAAGGGCAGCAGGATAGAAGTTTTGTTTGAGGATGGAAAAATAGAAGCAACAGTAGATGGAAGGATTTGATTATGACCGCGCGGTAGCGGAACTCGAACAGATAGCCCTGAAGGTGGAGGACCCGTCCACCGGACTGGGCGAGATAGACCGTTACATAAGGCGGTCCGACGAACTCGTTGCCCAGTGCAGGGCATATCTGAGAGGGATAAGGGAAAAAACCGAAGAATTATGATAAAGAAGATCTACGAAACCGATCCTTGGCTTGAACCGTTCAAGGATGCCATTGAGGCACGTCATTCCAGGATTCTTGCCCAGAAGAAGAAACTTGCCGGGAAGGGTCCTCTTACGAAGGCCGTGAACAACCATCTCTATTATCCGCTGCACCTCGAGGACGGGCAGTGGGTGATAAGGGAGTGGGCTCCGAATGCCTCCAGAATCTATCTCATAGGAGATTTCAACAACTGGAAGAGAACAGATGCCTACATGCTCAAGCCGGCCGGACAGGGCAACTGGGAGCTGAAGGTCCCGGAGATGTTCATACGTCATGGAGATCTCTACAAACTCTGGATAGAGTGGCCGGGCGGAGGTGCGGAGAGGCTTCCTGCATACGTGACGCGCGTGGTTCAGGATACGGAGACCAAGGTGTTCAGCGCACAGGTCTGGCGCCCGGTTCCTTACGAGTGGAAGAATGGACTTGCGGGAAAGCGCAGGAATCCGCTCATATACGAGTGCCATATTGGCATGAGCAGCAATGAGGAGAAGGTGGGAACATTCAACGAGTTCCGTGAAAAGGTTCTGCCGAGGGTGAAGAGACTGGGTTATGACACTCTTCAGATAATGGCCCTGCAGGAGCATCCCTATTACGGTTCCTTCGGCTATCAGGTGTCCAATTTCTTTGCCCTGAGTTCGCGCTTCGGCACACCTGAGGAATTCAAGGCCCTGGTGGACGAGGCCCACGGAATGGGTATAGCCGTGATCATGGACATGGTTCAGAGCCATGCTGTGAAGAATGAGGCGGAGGGTCTGAGCCGGCTTGACGGTAGGGAGGACCTTTATTTCTACGGAGGTCCGCAGGGTTTCCATCCAGCCTGGGACTCAAGATGTTTCGATTACGGCAAGGATGAGGTCCAGTTCTTCCTGCTGTCCAACTGCAAGTTCTGGATGGAGGAGTATCATCTGGACGGATTCCGCTTCGATGGCGTCACCAGCATGATATACTGGAGTCATGGTCTGGGAGTGGACTTCACGGGATATGACATGTACTACAACAACGGAGTTGACGAGAATGCGGTCACATACCTCGCACTCGCCAACATGCTGATACATGAAATCAACCCTGATGCCATCACCATAGCCGAGGATGTCAGCGGAATGGCCGGACTTGCCGCCCCTTTCAAGGCTGGTGGCGTGGGCTTCGACTTCCGCATGTCCATGGGTGTGGCGGATCACTGGATCAAGTGGATAAAGGAGAGGACGGACGACCAGTGGGGTATGGGAGAGATATGGTACGAGCTCACCAACAAGCGTGAGGACGAGAAGACCATAAGCTATGCCGAGTGCCACGACCAGGCCATGGTGGGAGACAAGACCATCATCTTCCGCCTCATCGACAAGGAAATGTACTGGTCCATGAACAAAGGTTCCCAGAATCTCATAGTCGACAGGGGCATCGCCCTTCACAAGATGATACGTCTCGTGACCGCGGCTACGGCAGGCAACGGATACCTGAACTTCATGGGAAATGAGTTCGGCCATCCGGAATGGATAGATTTCCCAAGGGAGGGGAATGGCTGGTCTTACCAGCATGCCCGCCGCCAGTGGGATCTTGCAGACAATACCGATCTCAGATATGGCTGCCTCGAGGCTTTCGACAGGGACATGGTGCACCTTATCTCGAAGGAGCGCGTGCTCTCTGAAAGGCCTGAGAACCTGTGGGTGGATGAGGATAAGAAAGTATTGGTTTTCAAGAGGAAAAACTGTATCTTTGCACTAAATTTCAACCCTGTGGCATCCTATGAGGGTTTTGCGTTCACGGCCCCTGATGGAGAGTACAGGTTGATCTTGAATACGGACGACTCTCAGTATGACGGCTTCGGCCGTGTCCGTACCGGAGAGAAACATGTTACCGATAACCACACACTGTATCTGTACCTGCCAAGCAGGTGCGCTCTGGTGTTGAAGAAAGTCAGATAGTATGGCATTTTTGAAATTCAACCAAGCTGAGCTGGTGAACCTGTC
>JAGHUW010000011.1 GCA_018064625.1 Candidatus Cryptobacteroides equifaecalis
GTGGGACTGGTAGGCTTCCCTAACGCGGGCAAATCAACCCTGCTCAGCGTCGTCAGCGCAGCAAAGCCGAAGATTGCCTCCTACGCATTCACGACACTCGAGCCGAACCTCGGAATCGTGAGCTATCACGACGGACGCTCCTTCGTCATGGCGGACATCCCGGGAATCATCGAAGGCGCGCACGAGGGAAAGGGCATAGGCATACGCTTCCTCCGCCACATCGAGAGAAACTCAGTTCTCCTTTTCATGGTCAGCGTGGAGGAGGATGACATCACCGCAAGCTACAAGACCCTGCTCAAGGAGCTTAAACTCTACAACCCCGAGCTGCTGACAAAGCAGAGGGTGCTTGCAATCACCAAATGCGACATGATAGACGAGGAGCTGGAAAAAGAAATAGAGGCAACACTCCCTAAGAGGCTGCCTCACGTATTCATATCAGGAGTTACAGGACAAAATATCCCTAAACTCAAGGACGCTCTTTGGAAGGCTCTTCAGAAGTAGGTAATCCTGTAAGAATATTAATCTGCCTGTCAGTCATCGTGAACTTGACAGGCAGTTTTCCTTCAAGTTCACCGTCAACTTCCACCATATCCCTTGACGCATCATTCAGAGGCCGAATCTCCAGAGTCTTGCACTGGGCGAATTTCAGTTCAGGAATGAGTTTCAACTCACCTGTGAAGAGCTTAGGGACGTGACGGAGAATGTCTCTTATCTTCATGACAGGAACTACGGTAACATCTATAAGACCGTCATCCATCTTTGCGTCCGGCACCTGAATCATGCCTCCGCCGCTGTATTTGCCGTTGCCAACGGCAATGGAATACGCCTCACCTGAGAATAAGGTCTGCCCATCGGCTATGACTTCCACATCGATGCGTCTTCCGTGCATCACACTGTGGCGCAGCGCATCCAGATATATCCATTTGCTCCTGTGACCACCCTCCTTCAATGAATTGACACGGCGGCAGACATGGGAGTCAAACCCAACTCCGGCAACGTTAGCCATATAGCATGGAGGCACACCGTCCGCTTCAACCCTGACAACGTCCATCTTACGGAAACTCTTGTTGCTGATCAGCTTCACAGCCTCTACAGGATTGTGGGGAATGCCGGTTGTCTTGATCCAGTCGTTGCCTGAACCGATAGGAACGACTCCGAAAATATAGTCAGCAGGATTACCGCCATTCTCTTCACACCAGCGCATGAGGCCGGTAAACACCTCATGTACAGAGCCATCGCCACCCACTGTGACAACCTTTCTGAATCCGTCTCCAGCCGCATCAAAAGCCATGGTGGTGGCATGTTTACGATGCGATGTATAGGCAGCTTCGAATCTTACACCCTCATCCTCCAGATACATTTCAGCCGGAATCCATTCCTGAACCGTCTTTCCGGATCCAGCTCGTGGATTCACAAGAAAGAGCCACATGGTACTGTTGTTGTTCTTATCCATAATAATCAATCAAATGGGGTCTCGAATGCAGCAAATGAAGGGTGACGTCTGTCCTTATCGCTCAAAATCATCTTATCTTTGGCAACACCCCAATCTATATTCAGATCCTTGTCAAACAAATCTATTCCACCCTCCGATGAGGGCTCATAAAAAGTATCACATTTATATTGAAAGACAGCAGTATCACTCAGGACAGAGAAACCATGGGCAAAACCCTTCGGTATATAAAACTGCCTGTGATTATCGCCTGACAGAAGAACCGATACATATTCTCCGTAAGTCGGACTGTCTTTTCTGATATCAACAGCTACATCCAACACCTCACCTTGTACACACCTTACAAGCTTTGCCTGAGAATAAGGGGGTTTTTGAAAATGCAGCCCCCTGACGACTCCATAAACCGACTTGGATTCATTGTCCTGAACAAATTCTACAGGTCCAAGCAGAGCATCAAACACAGACTTGTTATAGCTCTCGAAAAAATATCCGCGACTGTCATTGAATACGCGAGGCTCGAGAATACAAAGTCCCTCTATATCTGTCTTTATTATTTCCATACAATCAATCTCCCAAAACTAGCTCACACGAATCCAGCAGAGGAGCCTCGAAATGGATGCTGGTCTGTCCTGGCCCCAACTTGACATACGCAAGCAACCTTCCGCGAAAAGCCCTCTGCATATTGTCCCTATGGTCAGACATATCATTGTTATCGCCATTCTCAAGTCCGAGGAGTTCCCCTCCTGAAACAACACACTTTATCATAGAATCGGCCAGAGAAACCCTGATTCCATTTTCATCCTGCACTTCGAGATGAACGTGGACTATATCCCCTGCCGAATGATTACAATTGTCATAGCTATCCAATCTTGCGACAAGCCTGCAAGGGAACGCGGACGTCCTGAGAACAGCCGAAGCGAACAATCGCCCATCATCGGAATATGATTCCGCTTTCAATTCACCCGGTTCATACTCGAGCTGCCAGGAAAACATTCCTGTCTTCTCATCCCTGCTCCTCATAGCCCCCACTTCTCTGCCATTAAGCAGCAGTCTCGCCTTAGCACCATTACTGCAACATGACACAGCAACCTTCTCTCCCTGGCGATAATTCCATACATCGATAGGCTCCTCCATCTTCTTCTCTTCCAAAGATGTGCTTGCAAGGTGACATACTGGATGGTCTGCCCAAAGTGACTCCCTGAACATGGCCCGGGCCTTATAATTACCCGCAAAATCGAAAAGGCCGGAACCCAGACCCCTTGATGGCCACTGGCGCGATTCACCCATATAGTCAAAACCAGTCCAGAGGAACTGGCCTGCAATAAAAGCCCTGTCCTCGACAGCCTTCCATTCCCTGTATCCATGACGGTTCTCGGAACCGTAGATTATGCGCTCAGGATATTTAGCGTGATCTATATCGTATCTTGATTCCGTATAGTTATATCCAACCACATCTACAGACTCCGGATAAATGGTCTGGTTGCTCATAACGACCCCCGCCAGGGCACCTGTAACAGGCCTGGACCGATCCACACTGCGGACACACTCGGCAAGTCTTGCAGCAATCAGACCTATCCTCTCGGCATTAGGGCGTTCCGGCTGATAACCGCCAAAGGCAGGCTGGGTAAAATCCTCATTGCCTCCGTCAAGAACAGGATGCGAATACGGGTCGTTAGGGTAATCCACCTCATTGCCTATGCTCCATAGTATGACTGAAGGATGATTCCTATCTCTGCGTACCATATCTGCAACATCCCTTTCTATCCATTCTTCAAAGAAGTCACAATTGCCCTCATAACCGGGCTCTCCCTTATTCCAGCCCCGGAGCCACTTTCTCTTTGGAAACTCCCATTCATCACTGGCTTCATCCATAACCATGAGTCCAAGCCTGTCGCAAAGATCATAAAGCAGCGGAGCCTGAGGGTTATGTGAGCACCTTATTGCATTTACGCCAATGGATTTCAGCAATTTCAGCCTACGGCAAAGGACAGCCTCCGGAACGGCAGCGCCGAACACTCCTGCATCATGATGAAGGCAGACACCCTTGATCTTGATATTCTTTCCATTAAGGAAGAAACCCTTATCTGCAGTGAACTTGATGCTCCTGATGCCAGCGGGGACCTCGCTGCAATCAATGATTCTGCCATTCTCGAGCAATGTGAAAGACAGCTTATACAGATACGGATCATCTACATCCCAGAGTCTGGGATTCCTAAGCTTCATATTTAAATCCGCACTGCCGTCAGACGCAAGAGATGAAGACACTGAGGCTACAGTCTTGCCGATATCGTTAATGAGCTGAGCCTTGACTGTGTACCTGGCCGCAGGATCAGGATTCTCAACATTGGCAGCAAGCTTAATGTGTGCAATATTGCGATCCAGCGAAGAAAGATAATACTGCGTGCCCCACTGTGAAAAATGTGTCCTGGAGGAACGTATCAGATATACATTCCTGTAAATGCCGGAACCGGTATACCATCTTGAATCAGCGCCTCTGCTGTGATCTACTCTAATGGAAATTACATTATCCCCAACTCGAGCAGAAGAGGACAATTCACAAACGAAAGAAGCGTAACCATTTGGACGGCCACCAATCAGTTTCCCATTAAGATAGACCTCGCTACGGTTATAAATCCCTTCAAAATAAACATTCAGAGAAGATTCAAGATCAGCTTCACTAAACTCTATATGTTTTCTATACCAGGCGACTCCAGCAGGGAAATAACCCATGCAGCTAGGAAGATATGGGGAAGGCAGAAATTCGACAGACCAATCATGAGGTAGATTTACATTCCGCCATTTGTCATCTTTGAAATCAGGGTTCGAAAAAGAAATGTCATCAGACATAGAAAAAAGCCATCCCTCATTCAGACACTCTGATTTGCCAAAAGAAACCTGCCCTGAAGCGTCTATACACATCAGGGAGACAAACAGAATCAATAAAGACAACTTTCTCATAGAATACGTGTAAAAATAAGAAAATTGCATATAAAAAACAAAAACACCCGAGCATCGTTTGTGATGCACGGGTGTTCGAAAAGCGGCGGCGACCTACTCTCCCACTTGGTGTAGCAGTACCATCGGCTTGGGTGGGCTTAACTTCTCTGTTCG
>JAGHUW010000058.1 GCA_018064625.1 Candidatus Cryptobacteroides equifaecalis
CCTTCCGGAGATGAATGTATTTATCCTGGGGACAAGCTTCTTGCAGTCGGAACAAAGGATCAGATTGCATCTTTCAAGGAAATCATGAAAGAGCATGAGGATATCATTGAGGAAGGTGGCGCTGATGTAGAGTTCTCTGTCGATTGGGTGACATTGAATGACAAGTCTTATCTTACTGGCAAACTTCTCAGGGAAACATCCATGCGTCATTCCGGATGCATGGTCATCTCTGTGCTCCGTGGGGAAAAGATAATCACCAACCCTAAGCCTGATTTCCGCTTTGAGGTCGGTGATTCCGTATGCCTTGCAGGTGAGAAAAGTTCTCTTTCCTGGTTCGTCTAAAGTTTTTCAATCATACCTGCAAACAGGGCTGTCATTTTTGTGGCAGCCTTGTCTGCTTGTATGACAACGTCATTTCCGTCATTGAGGAATGTTTCCATGTTGAAGGCATTTGCTATGTTGGTGGAAACAGACATGCCGAAAACCCTCAGGCCGCAATGTCTTGCCACGATGACTTCCGGAACAGTAGACATTCCAAGAAGGTCTGCTCCTATTGTCTTGAAATACCGCACCTCGGCAGGGGTCTCGTAGCTTGGGCCCGAACTGGCAAGGTAAACACCATGCTTGACCTGTATGCCAAGTTCCGTAGCAACTTTCTGGGCAAGTATCTGAAGGTCAAGGTCGTATGTGCAGGTCATATCTACAAAACGTGGCCCGAATTCCTCCATGTTCGTCCCTATCAGAGGATTTGGAAGCAGGTTGATGTGGTCAGTTATGATGACCAGGTCTCCAACTCCAAAGCCTTCGCTGCAACCGCCGGCTGCATTGGAAACGAATAGATATTCTATTCCCAGCAGCTTCATCACCCTTACCGGAAGAGTGACCATGTCCATGCTGTACCCTTCATAATAATGAAAACGTCCCTGCATGGCAAGTACTTTCTTCCCTCCAAGGATACCATAGATGAAATTTCCTTTATGCCCTATTGCTGTGGAAACAGGGAATCCGGGAATTTCCTTATATGGAATGACAGTCGGGTTTTCAATCAGGTCTGCCAGTTTACCCAGACCACTGCCAAGAATGATTCCTGCCAGAGGTTTCTCCTCCCCGATCCTTTCCGAAATAAATGCTGCAGCCGCCTGAATGATCTTGATATCCATGTTTATTCGTCTTGAGGTATTTCTCCGTCGAAGCAATTGTTCTTGATGTAATCTATGACTTCAGCAAGACCTTCGCTAAACTTGATGAAGTCTTCCTTGTACAGAAATATCTTGTGTTTGTCAAAAGCAATGGACCCGTCAGAATTGGTTTTCCTGCGACTCTCGGTAATCGTGAGATAGAAATCATTCTGCCCACGGGTTGATTTGACGTCAAAAAAATAGGTCCGTTTACCTGCTCTTACGGGCTTGGAGTAAACATCCTCAGCGTCACGGCTTTCAAAATGGCCGTAATCTTTGTCTTCTCTGTACATAGTTTGCGTTTTTTATAGTCTTGTATCCACAAAAATAGAATAATTTCTGGATTCCTTGCTATATTTGCATATAATTTTGTTTGAAAGTATGTTAAACCGAAGAATTCTCCGTATCAAGGTCTTCAAGGCCATATACACTTACGCGGAAAATCCCGGTATGTCTCTCAAGGAACTGGAGTCTCTGCTCGAGCTTTCCTGTGAGTCCACCAGAGATCTCTATCTCTTTATGCTCTCTGTCACAAAGCCTTTGACAGATGAGGCTCTCTCGCGTATAGAGTCCGCACGAAATAAATTCAACCCTACGGATGAGGAAAGGAACCCTAATATGAAGTTCGTCAGGAACAGGATTCCTGCGATTCTTTCTTCCGATCCGGATTTCACAAAGATTGTATCCAAGAAGAAACTGAGCTGGGCCCAGTATGACATTCTCCTGAGGAAGCTGTATGATTCAATAAAGGTTTCTCCTTATTTCAAGACATACATGGAAGATCCTTCGGACAGTCTCAAAAAGGATGCAGCTCTCTGGCGCAAGATTTTCGAAAATGAGTTCGAGGACCTTGATTCTCTTGCAGAGGTGCTTGAGGATATGTCAATTTATTGGAATGATGACCTTGCCTATGCACTCACATGGTGCTGCAGAACCATGGATTCACTCGGCAAGGGAGAGACATGGAATCTTCTCCCTCTGTATCAGAGTGATATGGATACATCAGAGGCCAAACAGAGTGACAAGGTCTTTGCTGTGAAGCTCCTCAGGGCGGCATATACCGGTTTCAGCCGTTATTACGACCTCCTGGCAGAGAATACTCCCAAGTGGGACAAGAACAGGATATGTGCCACCGACGTCGCTCTCATAGTATGCGGACTTGCTGAGTCCGAGGCCTTTGACATACCGTCAAAGATCGTGATCAACGAATATGTCGAGATATCGAAGTATTACAGTACTCCGGAAAGTCGATCTTTCGTCAACGGAGTCCTTGACAGATTGATAAAAGCAAAACAGGAATAATTATGTTTACAATTTTACAGGCAGCTCCAGCTGGAGCACAGGGTTCCCAGCTTAGTTTCTGGGTGATGATGGCACTCATCTTCGTAGTAATGTGGTTCTTCATGATACGTCCTCAGCGCAAGCAGCAGAAGGAAATGGAGAAATTCCGCAATGAACTCAAGAAAGGTGACAAGGTGGTTACAGCCGGTGGTATATATGGTACCATCGCTGAGGTTCAGGAACGCACCGTTCTTCTCAAGGTTGACGGAGATGTAAAGCTCAGGGTGGACAAGACCTCTCTCCAGAAGGATTTCTCTGAAGCAGCTGCCCCTCAGCAGAAATAGTGAAAAACTGGGCGTCTTTCATAGTTTGCACACTCCTGTCCGCAGGGGTGTGGTTTGTGTACAATATGTCACAGCAGTACTCTGGCGTAGTGTACCGTACTTTGATTGCGTCCAGCGAACTGGATGGCCGCGCCACCATATCCTATTCCGAGGCTACAGTAACGGCCCGGGTCAGGGCATCCGGCTTCAAGCTCGCCAGACTCCAGATGTCTGGAAGGAAGGCTTCCACCATTGCATTCAACGCGGAAGATATGAATTTTTCCGATGGGGATGCCTACGTTATCCAGGCCTCGAGGCTTAATCGGTATATGCCGGCCATTTTCGGCGAAGATGTTATCGTCGAGTCCGTTATTTCTGATTTCCTTACATTCCACTTTGCGTCTCAGAGCTTCAAGAAGGTACCGGTGATGCCTGTTTCAAGCATTACCTACAAGAAGCAATACACGTCTTCCGAAGGGGTTGTGATAAAACCTGATTCCCTTCTGGTATATGGAGAGACCTCTTTGCTTGAGAACGTGAATGCGATTTATACGAAGCCTCTGAACAGGCATGATGTGGAAAGGTCCATTCACGGCAACCTCAAGCTGGAGATTCCGCGAAATATACGCACTCAGAAGGACTTTGTGGAGTATTCGGTTGATGTTGTGCGCTATGTCGAGATGGAAAGGACTGTGAGACTTGATCTTAGAAATGCTCCGGCTGAAGTGGAATATTCCATACTGCCTTCCACTGTGAACGTGAAATTCCAGTGTAGGTTCCCAGGCGTGGGAAGCGTGGCCGATGAAGTGAATTTCTTTGTCGATTACAAGGAATTCATCCATTCCAAATCCGGGAAATGCATGGTCAGGGCGGACGGTGTCTCAGATGGTATCATACGCATGAATATCTCACCGGAAGTGGTGGATTGTTTTGTGGAGGAGAAAAGGAAATGAAACGGACAATCCTTGTTACAGGTCCCATAGGCAGTGGGAAATCCTCTGCCTGCAGATATCTGGAGGGGAAAGGTTTTCCTGTGTATGACACAGACTCCAGGACTAAGGCCCTTTACCATAAGGTCCCAGGGCTGATTGCAAGGATAGAGGAAAGATTAGGTCTTGAATTCTCTCAGCTCCGGCAGATCTTCTCTGACAGTAAGAAACGGCAGATGCTGGAGGATATGGTTTACCCCATACTTCTGGATGATATAAAGGCGTGGCGGGATGCTCAGAATTGCGATACGGTGTTCATCGAGTCTGCCATCATGCTTGAAAAAAGAATCTTCGACGGCCTGTATGACGAGGTATGGCTTGTGGAGGCGCCTCTGCAGATAAGGGAAAAAAGGAACCCTGAAGCCTTCAGGCGCGATTCCCTGCAGCATTTCGGGGATAAAGATGAAAGAATAACAAAAAGAATCATCAATGACGCGGGTCTTGATGATCTTTATAAACAATTGGATATATGAATAAGACAGATTTGGCAAAAATCCTCTCTGTTTCAGGACAGCCGGGATTGTATGAGTATGTAGCACAGGCAAGAAACGGAGCCATCGCTGAAAAGCTTGACAACAAGAAGCGTGTGGCATTCGGCAGCAATGCCAAAATAACCACACTCGAGGATATAGCTATCTATACCAGCGAGGGCGAACTGAGACTTGCAGAAGTTTTCAATGCTCTTCACGCCACCTTGGGTGAGGAGGACGCGCCTGGCGCAAAGGCAGACAGCAAGACCCTCGAGGCATTGTTCTCAAAGGCTATTCCGAATTACGACGCAGACAGATTCTATGTTTCTCACATGAAGAAGGTCGTTACCTGGTACAATGAGCTCAAGCAGCATGCGAGCCTTGACTTCATGACACAGGAAGAGAGGGAGGCTGCGTACAAGGCTGAGAATGAAGAGGCTTAAGGTACTGACTCTTGGCTGTTCCAAGAACGGCGTTGATACGGAACATCTGCTGGCACAACTGCCTGTGGATGATTTCCGTATTCTGGAGGATGATGAAAATCCGGACAAGGAGCACCCTCTGGATTATCTGCTTCTCAATACCTGCGGTTTTATAGGTGATGCCAAGGAGGAGTCGATAGAGGCCATTTTGGAAGCAGTTCAGTTGAAAAACGAGGGTCTGGTCAAGGAGGTAGTCGTATTTGGCTGCCTGTCCCAGAGATATTCGGAAGAACTTCCTTCGGAGATACCCGAAGTGGATGCGTGGTTCGGGGCAAGGGATTTCGACCCTATCCTCAGATATCTTGGGGTAGAGCCTCGTATCTGTACGGATAGATATTTGCCTGTGCATAAGGGATATGCATATCTCAAGATTTCGGAGGGATGCGACAGGCGATGCTCGTACTGCGCCATTCCTTTCATAAGGGGGGCACATAAATCCGTGCCGATGGAACAGCTTGTGGAAGAGGCTGAAAAGCTCGCGCAAAGAGGCGTCAAGGAGCTGATCCTCATTGCTCAGGATACAACTTTTTATGGCCTTGACCTGTATCACCGGCGTGCCCTTGCCGATCTTATCCGCAAGCTTTCCGCAATCGAAGGCATTGAATGGATACGTATACATTATTCCTATCCTGCCGACTTCCCGGATGATGTCCTCAAGGAGATGGCGGAGAATCCCAAAGTATGCAAGTACCTTGACATTCCTCTTCAGCATATCTCGGACCTTGTCCTTGACCGCATGCACAGGCATGTCGATGGGGCTTGGACGCGAAATCTCATTTCAAGACTTCGCAACGAGGTTCCGGGCGTCGTGCTGAGGACCACCATGATAGTGGGTTTTCCGGGAGAGGGGGAGAATGAGTTCGATGAACTCGTTTCCTTTATCAGGGATGCACATTTCGAAAGGCTCGGAGCCTTTACCTATTCCGAGGAGGAAGGTACCTATGGCGCAGAGCATTTTGCCGATGATATCAGCCAGGAAGAGAAGGACGCCCGTCTTGATGCTCTGATGAGCCTTCAGAAAGAGATTTCCCTGTCCTTCAACCAATCCAGGGTAGGAACGGTGGAACGGGTTATGGTGGATGGTGTCTCAGATGGATATCTGGTATGTCGCAGCCAGTATGAAAGCCCTGATGTTGACGGGGAAATCATAGTGAAAGGGGAGGCGGAGCCTGGCTCTTTCATTGATGTGAGGATTACTGCTGCTGATGAATACGATCTCAGTGCGGAAATAATTGAAAAATAATTCGTAAGTTTGTCAAAACTTGTTTTTATGGCACAAAGACCTGACATGACCATTGATTTGGATGCAATCCTGGACAAGAAAGGATTCAAACTGCCCGGATTCGTGAAGAACTGGCTCAAGAAACTGCTTCATGTGGATTTTCTCAACGCTTTCTTCATCCAAGGATACGAGGGCGTGGAATTCTGCACAAAAGCGCTTGATTATGTGGACGTGAAGCTGGAGGTGTCCGGCCTTGAGAAAGTCCCTGCGGACGGAACCCTCTATACCTTTGTATCCAATCATCCGTTGGGAGGTATAGACGGTGTTGCGATGGGCTCTATCGTTGGGGAGAAGTTCAGCGGCAAGGTGAAGTATCTTATCAATGATATCCTCATGAATGTGAAGGGGCTTCAGTCGATAGGTGTGCCTATAAACAAGACAGGTGGACAGTCGAGGAACCTTCCTCAGCTTATCAACGACGCTTTCAACTCGGATAATCAGATGGTTATGTTTCCTGCAGGCCTGTGTTCAAGGAAGATAGATGGAAAGATTCAGGACCTTCCCTGGGGGAAGGCATTCGTGGTCAAGAGCAAACAGACAGGAAGATACGTTGTTCCGGTACATTTCATCGCAGAGAATTCCCCAAGATTTTATCGTGTTGCCAATCTGTGTGGCTTGCTCAAGATGAAATTCAATCTTGCCATGGTTCTTCTGCCTGATGAGATGTACAGAAACATGCACTCGACATTCAGGGTCATAATAGGAAAACCTATTGCTCCGGAGTTCTTTGACAACAGCAAGACTCCATACGAATGGGCCCAGTGGGTGAGGGAAGAGGTATATAAACTGAATTAGATATATATGGAAAAGATCATCGATCCGGTTGATGTGAATCTCCTGAAGGCTGAGCTGACGGAGGACAGGTTGCTTTGCAAGACAAACAAAGCAGGGAATCTGATCTACGTGGTGGATTGCCATAATGCTCCCAATGTTCTGAGGGAAGTTGGCAGACTCAGGGAAATCAGCTTCAGGGAAGCAGGGGGAAGTTCAGGCCTTTCGATGGATATCGACGAGTTCGATACCATGGAGAAACCGTACAGTCAGATAGTCGTATGGGATCCTGACGCGGAAAGGATTATCGGAGGTTACAGATATATATTGGGTACTGATGTTGTCCTTGAGGAAAACGGTCAGCCTCATCTTGCAACTGCCCACATGTTCCGCTTCTCTGAGAAGTTCATGCAGAAGTATCTGGCGCATACCATTGAACTGGGACGCTCGTTCGTCACCCCGGACTATCAGAGTTCGAAGATGGGAGCCAAAAGCATCTTCTCACTTGACAATCTCTGGGATGGTATAATTGCAATAGTTCTCAAACATCCGGACATACACTACATCTTTGGAAAATTCACCATGTATCCTTCATATTCTCCTGCAGCCAAGGATCTTATACTCAGATTCTACTGGAAGCATTTCGAGGATAAGGAGAAACTTGTGGAGCCATATGTTCCTATGATGCCTGTCAGCAGACCGGAGATACTTGACCTCATTCTACATTCGGATGAATTCAAGGAAGATTACCGTCTTCTGAAGGAGGCGGTGAGAAAGCTCGGGACAAACATACCTCCTCTCGTGAACTCATATATGAACATTTCCCTCGGGGTGAAAATGTTCGGTACGGCAATCAATGACGAATTCTCCAACGTGGATGAGACCGGAATACTCGTGGATTTCTCAGATATCAACGTGGATAAGATTGACAGGCATGTAAATGCACTGCTCAATACAACCATAGAGAAGGCAAAACGACGCTTCCCTGGATTGAAACCTGAGTTTGGGGAGAAGTTGAGACTTCGCTGGTTCGAGAGAAAGAACAAGCGCCATAAAATCCTGGAGAAATAGAAATAAAACAAAAGTGTTATCAGTGATAACACTTTTGTTTTATAGTTAAGGTGGGGCCGTAAGCCGGTTTCTGTTTTTAAATCTGTCATTTATCTTCGCAACCTACCCCCTGACATCGGACGGGCCGTCCTCATCTGTCAGTATATTTGGTTTTGCAGGTCCCGGTGCCGTACCTGCCCTGCATCGCTGCAGGACATCGTGAGCTCTTGCCTCGCGTTTTCACCCTTGGCCTTTCGGCCGGTTGTTTTCTGTTACGGTTTTCGTAAAGTTACCTCCACCTGCGCTTTCCGCAGCGGGATGCCCTTTCCTGTCCGGACTTTCCTCTCATATGAGCGACAGATCGTCCCACCTGTTTGTTTTCCGCTGCAAATATATACATAAATTGCTAAATTTGCAGTATGAAAAAGTTGATCTCGATAGCATTGTTGCTGAGCCTTGCATTCGTATCATGCGATGCTGGAATCAGACAATATAAGGTAAAGGTGGTCCGTGAATACAGCCACGATACAGGGGCATATACCCAGGGTCTGTTCTTTCATGACGGAAAGATGTATGAAAGTACCGGTCAGTACGGCAGTAGCTCCTTCAGGCAGGTTGATTACGCTACGGGCAATGTCTTGAAAAAGATAAAATTCGGGAAAAAGTATTTCGGCGAGGGTTCCGTCATGCTGGATGGCAAGCTTTTCATCCTTACCTGGCTCAACAAGGTCATATTTGTGTATGATGCTGAAACCCTGGAGTACAGACAGAGTTATTCCTACCAGAGAGAGGGCTGGGGAGCGACCACGGATGGAAAGTACCTTTATTTGTCCGATGGGTCCTCCAAAATATATGTTATGGACAGCAATCTTCGTCAGATACGAACGATCAACGTTTCCGGCAACGGAAAATCCTTGCGTTACCTGAATGAACTCGAGTGGATAGACGGGAAGATATGGGCTAACATATATACGACTGACCTTATCGCAATAATCAATCCGGAGAACGGTAATGTTGAAGGTATGATAGATTGCAGCGGTCTGCTTCCTGATAAACTCAGAACGGCCGATACCGATGTTCTCAACGGTATAGCATATAATCCTGACACGAAGCAGATATTCATTACCGGCAAGAATTGGCCGCGTCTCTATGAAATAAGCCTGAAATAATAACTGAAGCCATATAAAAAGAACAACTCGCTGTCCCAGCGAGTTGTTTTCGGTTAGTTAGTAGTGTATACCTCTTAGAAGGTTATTATTGTTGGTTAGAAGTCTCCGGTATTGCCCGGAGTAGAGTTGTTTCATTTCCGAGAACAAAGATACGTCATTTTTTTTAATTGCAAAACTTTTTATGAAAAAAATGCAAAAAAATTAATACAATTATTAAAATTATTTATTAAGTAACTCTGGTCTCAGAAGTTTTGTCCTTTCCATGGCCTGTGCATCCTGCCATTCCCTTATTTTCTTCGGGTCTCCGCAGAGCAGCACATCGGGAACTCTCCAGCCGTTGAATTCAACCGGCCTCGTGTATACAGGTGGGGAGAGAAGATTGTCCTGGAATGAATCACTCAATGCTGATGTTTCGTCGGTCAGGGCGCCTGGGATCAATCTTATTATGGAATCTGCAAGCAGGGCTGCGGGAATCTCTCCTCCGCTTACCACGTAGTTGCCAACGGAAATCTCCCTTGTGATGAGATGCTCCCTGATTCTATGGTCTATCCCTTTGTAATGTCCGCAGAGTATTATGATGTTTTCCAACATAGACAGCTGGTTGGAAATGCCCTGATCAAGGATCTCACCGTCGGGTGACATATATATCACTTCGTCGTAATCCCTTTCGGCTTTGAGCTTTTCAATCATTCTGAATACGGGCTCAACCATCATGACCATCCCGGCATCTCCTCCATATGAATAATCGTCGACGTTCTTTCTGGAACCTATGCCGAATTCGCGAAGGTTGTGAATGTGTATTTCAACCAGTCCTTTTGCTACCGCCCGGCCCACGATGGAGTGGGAAAGAGGGCTTTCCAGCAGTTCTGGTACAACAGTTAATATGTCAATTCTCATAATATCGCAAATTTACGATAATTTTATTATATTTGTGTGTTATAACATTATCTAACTCTTAATTAAGATGAGCGAATTGAACATTCCTGAAGAGATCCGTCAGATCTCGTCAGACGTAGAAGAAAAGGCCCAGGAAGTGGTCGCAGAGACTGTCAATCTTGCAGACAAGACTCTTGCAGAACTTTCGGATTTGTTTCAGAATCTCAAGGATAGCGCAGACAGCATGGCCCGTTCCAAGGAAGCAGAGTCCATCAAGTCTGCCTTCTACAAACTTCTTCTGAAGTTGAAAGGGGAGAGCGGCAGCGAAACAGCAGACGGTGGACAGAATCCTTTCGAGGTGGTCGAGCAGAACTTCAAGGCTATTTATGCCGATTACAAGAAGGAGCGCGCTGAGTTCAACAGGCAGCAGGAAGCTGTCCGTGAGGAGAATCTGAAGAAAAAACAGACTATAATCGACGAATTGAAGGCTATTGTGGAAGGTCAGGATGACGTGAGCGCCATGTTCCCTGCTTTCCGCGAACTCCAGAACAGATGGAGGGATGCCGGCCCTGTTCCAGCTACCGCATACAGGGATGTCAATGATACATATCAGTTCTTTGTGGAGAAGTTCTATGACATGGTCAAGATAAACCGCGATTTGCGTGACCTGGACTTCAAGAAGAACCTCGCAGCCAAGGAGGCTTTCTGTGAGGCTGCGGAAAAACTTGCAGAAAATGAAAATGTGGTGAATGCCTTCATGGAGCTCCAGAAGCTTCATGAGCAGTGGAAGGAGTTCGGACCTGTTGCAAAGGAGTACAGGGATGACATCTGGAACCGCTTCAAGGCAGCTACCGCAGTCATAAACAAGAGATATCAGGCTCACTTCGAGGAGATGAAGGGCAAGCAGGAGGAGAATCTTGCTGCCAAGACTGCTCTTTGCGAGAAGCTTGAGGAGATAGTCGCAAAGGAGGTCAAGTCTTCAGGCGAATGGAATACCCTTTCAAAGGAGATCGAGGACCTTCAGGCCGAGTGGAGGAAGATAGGCTTTGCCACAAAGAAGGAGAATCAGAAGATTTATGACCGCTTCCGTGCAGCCTGCGATACCTTCTTCGCCAAGAAGCGCGAGTACTACACCGAGTTCAAGGATAATATGAACGAGAACCTCGAGAAGAAGCTTTCGCTCATTGAGCAGGCAGAGGCTCTCAAGCTCAGCACTGATTGGAAAAAGGCTACAGATCAGTTCATAGCCCTCCAGAAACAGTGGAAGGAGATTGGCGCGGTGCCAAGAAAGAAGTCCGAGGCTCTCTGGAAGAAGTTCCGTGGTGCATGTGATGAGTTCTTTGCTTCAAGGGACGCCAATGCAGCTCCGGAGAATGACTTCTATGGAAACCTGAAGGCCAAGAAGAAGCTTGTGGAAGAGATTCTTGCATTTGCTGTGACCGACGAGAATGCAGCAGAGGCGATGAAAGGCTTTGCAGACCGCTGGCAGGCTATCGGACATGTTCCATTCAAGGAGAAGGACAACATCACAAAGGCCTACAGGGATGCAATGAAGGAGAAGTTCCCATCATTCGGTCATAGGACGGGTTCACGTCTCGGAGGAAAGCCAGCCCGCAGCCCTAAGGATCTCCTGATAGACAGGTATCACGCCCTTCAGCAGGATATCACCACATACGAGAACAATATAGGTTTCTTCTCTGCTTCAAAGAGCAGCGCGCCTCTGATCAAGCAGATGCAGGAGCGCATAGAGAGTGCAAAGGCTGAACTCAAGGAGCTTGAGGCCAAGATTCGTCAAACTGAGGAGGAAGAGGCATAATGGATAAGAATTCGATTACCGGTTTCATTCTCATTGCCGCAATCCTTTTCGGATTTACATTCTTCCAGCAGAGACAGTCCAGGAAGATCATGGAGGAGCAGGCTGCGATAGCTGACTCACTTGCCATGCTTAGCCCTGCGGACACATCATCTTATGCCGTTGCGGAACCTGTAGACAGTCAGAATGTTGCTGCAGCTCAGGCTATATTCAAGGATGCTTGTCTTGATTCTGCGTACAGGGCAGAATCACATATAATAAGCATTGAGAATGATAAGCTCAGACTTGAGATTGACACCAAGGGTGCTCAGCCTCATTCAGCATGGGTGAAGGGTTACTTCAACCATGATGGCAGCGACCTCTACCTTTTCAAGGGTGATGGCTTCGAATACAATATAAATGTATATACCGGAGAGTACATCTCTACGAAAGACTTTAACTTCGAGGTCGCATATCTTGATGGAAAGACAGCTGTACTCAGACTTCCTTTCTCAAATGGAGCATACATAGAGCAGAGGTACGAACTCCAGGACGGTGCATACAACGTTGCAAACAAGCTTTCTTTCGTTGGTATGGGTTCTGTCATCCCAAGGAACGTGAACGCATTTGACGTCGACTTCAACATGACGGTTCCGAGGATGGAGAAGGGATATAAGAATGAATCCCAGTATTCAAAGCTTGACTATTATTTTGATGGAGACAAGAAGCCTTCTGAGATCGGAAGGGGACGCAGCGGCTCCAAGCGCATAGACTCGAAGCTCAGCTGGTTTGCATTCCAGCAGCAGTTCTTCTCTGCTATCGTGGAAGCTCCGGACTCATTTGCTTCGGGTGAACTTGCTGTGAACTTCCTGTCACAGGATGACCCTGAGCACAATCTCATGGATTGTTCAGCTAAGATGAGGATGGATTTCAAGGGTGGAGAGAAAGTGGAGGTTCCTTTCAACTTCTATTTCGGTCCAAACCATTTTCAGACACTCAAGGCATACGACAAGAAGTATGAGAAGATAATCCCTCTTGGTGGCTGGCTTGTTGGCTGGTTCACAAGGTATGTGATCATTCCTCTGTTCAACTTCCTGCACCGTTTCATTGACAACTTCGGTATCATCATCCTTCTTATGACACTCGTCATCAAGATTGTGGTCATGCCGTTCACGAACAAGTCCTTCATCTCCTCGGCAAGGATGGCGGCTCTAAGGCCGGAGATTGAGAAGATCAATGCAAAGTATCCTAAGCCGGATGATGCTATGAAGAAGCAGCAGGCAACGATGAACCTGTATAAACGGGCCGGGGTAAGCCCTATGGGTGGATGTCTTCCTACATTGTTCACATTCCCTATACTTTGGGCGATGTTCCGCTTCTTCCCTGCTTCCATAGAGTTGAGACAGCAGTCATTCCTGTGGTGTCATGACCTTTCAGCATACGATTCCATACTTGACTACGGCATGCGCATCCCGATTCTTGGCGACCACCTTTCTCTCTTCGCCCTGCTCATGGCTGTGACCATGTGGCTGTATTCGAAGATGACCATGGCCGGCCAGCCTACTGCGAATGACCCTAATGCAGCATCTATGAGGTTCATGTCAATGTGGATGATGCCTATCATGATGTTCTTCATCTGCAACAACCTCTCGGCTGCATTGAGCTACTACTACCTTCTTTCACAGTTGTTCAGTATCGCTCAGAATTTCATCATCAAGAAATTCTTTGTCAATCCGGATGAGATTCTGGCCAAGGTGAGAGCTTCCGAGGGCAAGCCTATGCCTAAGAGCAAATGGCAGCTCAGATTGGAAGAGGCTCAGAAAATACAGGAGGCTCAACGCAAACAGCAAGGCCGTAGATAAAAGATGATATCAGAAAGTATCAAAGCTATATTGAAGAGACTGCCATCCGATGTCAAATTGGTGGCAGTCTCGAAGTATCACCCCGAAGAGGCCATAATGGAAGCTTACGGATGCGGGCAGAGATGCTTTGCTGAATCCAGGCCACAGGAGTTCCAGAAGAAGTATCAGGATCTTCATCTGGATGGTGTGGAATGGCATTTCATCGGCCATCTGCAGACAAACAAACTTAAGATGGTCCTTCCTTACGCGGACCTCGTGCAATCTGTGGATTCATTGCATCTTCTTCAGGAAATAGACAAGTGGGGGAGAACGAACGGCAAGACCATCAAGGTTCTTCTCGAGATGCATGTGGCTGCCGAGGAGACCAAGCAGGGATTCACTGAGGAGGAGCTGCTTGATATTCTGTTCAATGCAGAAAAATATAAGAATATAGAATTCTGCGGACTTATGGGTATGGCTACAAATACAGACAACGAGGAGGATATCCGTGCTGATTTCTCCAGGATAAGTCATTGGTTCTCATACCTGAAAGACCTGTTTCCTGAACTCGTCAGTTTCCGGGAGCTTTCCATAGGAATGTCCGGTGACTGGCCCATAGCATTGGAATACGGTGCCACTATGGTTAGGGTGGGTACTTCGATATTCGGTGAACGACAGTATTGATTATTTAATATATATTGAATTAATGAAGCATTTTTCATTACCGAAGGAGGGGGGACTCCTTGAGTATAAAGTTCCTAAGGGTATACTTCACAGTTATGAGAAGATCTATACTGAGATCAGGGATCTGTCTGAGACTGCATGTGCGGATGTTGCTGAAGTCATCATCAACGCCATCAACGATTTTGACTGTGACAGGGAGGGTCGCAAGTTCAAACTCGGACTCACCACGGGAAGAACACCGCTTTCTCTTTACAAAATTCTGGTAAATGCATACGAATCGGGTAAAGTGTCTTTCAAGAATGTCGAAGCCTTTACCATTGATGAGTATTATCCTATAGCAAAGACTGAGCCTCAAAGCCGTAACTATCGCTTGCACAAGGAGTTTATTGACAAGGTTGATTTTGAAATTGATGCTTTCCACGTTCCGGACAGTACTGCGTCCACCTCTGAAGTGTCAGAAACAAATGCGGCCTTCGACAAGATTGCCAGCAATCTTGACCTGCTGGTGATAGGAATGGGTGAGAATGGCCAGGTTGGCTTCAACGAGGCTGGAACCACTCTCCATAGCCGTACACGTACAGTTCTCATGTCTTATAATTCAAGGAAAAGGCAGAGCGAGAATTTCGCAGGCTCGATCGAGGATACTCCTACCATGGCACTCACCATGGGACTTGGCACCATGATGAGTGCCAAACAGGTAATTCTCATGGCTTTTGGTGAAAATAAGGCTAAGGTTGTAAAGAATATTGTAGAGGGCGAGGTCAGCACATCATGCCCGGCATCCATGTTCCAGAACCATAATAACGTGAGCCTGTATGTGGATGAAACCGCAGCGGAAAATCTTACCCGTGTGGTCGCTCCATGGTGTGTGGGTAGTTGCGACTGGACACCCAAGTTCCGTCGCAAGGCTGTCGTATGGCTGTGCCAGAAGGTTGGTAAGCCAATTCTCAAGCTTGATAATCAGGATTATCTTGATAATGGCCTCGGAGAGCTTATCCATTTCTACGGTCCTTACCAGAAGATCAACATCGAGGTGTTCAACGACCTTCAGCATACCATCACCGGCTGGCCGGGAGGAAAGCCGAATGCAGACGATTCCACTCGTCCAGTAAGTTCCAACCCATATCCTAAGAAGGTTTTGATTTTCTCACCACATCCTGATGATGATGTCATCTCGATGGGCGGTACTTTCATACGCCTTGTCCATCAGGGACATGACGTGCATGTGGCATACGAAACATCCGGAAATATAGCAGTTCACGATGACGTCGTCATCCAGCACATGGATGCGGCCTACGAGCTTGGCCTCGGAGACAGGCGCAAGGAAGTGGCCGATCTTGTTGCCGGAAAGATGAGGGGAGCGGCTGAACCTGCGGAGCTTCTTAAGATCAAAGGCGCAATACGTCGTTCAGAGGCGAAGGGGGCGGTTCGTAGCTTCGGGCTGAAGGAAGAGAACGTACATTTCCTCAATCTACCTTTCTATGAGTCTGGTGCAACAGTGAAACTTCCTCGTACCCAGGCAGATGTTGATATCATCAAGAAGCTTATGAACGAGATCCAGCCGGATCAGATATATATGGCGGGAGACCTTGCAGACCCTCACGGAACCCATCGCGTCTGCACGGAAGCTGCACTTGAAGCACTTGAGCAGTTGCGCGAAGAGGGGCAGCCATGGGTGGAGAATACTCACGTATGGCTTTACCGCGGAGCCTGGATGGAATGGGAACTCGGACGTGTTGACATGGCAGTTCCTCTCAGTCCTGATGAGGTTGTTGAGAAACGCTATGCGATTTACCACCATCTTTCACAGAAGGATATAGTTCCTTTCCCTGGAGATGACCCACGCGAGTTCTGGCAGCGTGCGGAAGACCGTACCCAGAACACCGCAAGGCTTTATGATCAGCTTGGAATGGCTGAATATCAGGCTATTGAGGTATTCCTCAGGCTTTTCTAAGCTCTTCCACCATCGCCTTTGCGACTTCGAAAGATGCGCCGCTGCCACCCAGGCTGCGGCGTATTTCTTTATAGTCGTCAAGCATTGTCTGCCTGTAGGCCCTGTCATCGCAGAGTCGCTTTACCTCTTCGGTTACGGCATCTGCGTTGAAATCATCCTGTATGAGCTCGCGGAAAGCAGCCTTGTCTATGCAGAGGTTGCCCAGAGATATGTATTTTATGTGATCGAGCACCCTGAGGATGTATTTTCCCGCGAAGTACGTAGCCTTGGATGTGCTCCAGCAAACCACCTGGGGCGTTCCTATCAGAGCCGCTTCAAGCGATGCTGTTCCGGAATTGATGATTGCAGCGTCCGCATACTTAAGGATGCCGTATGTGCAGTTGAAGATGAGTGAAACGTTTTTACGTCCTTGAATATAAGGTAGATAGTCTTCTTCGGTTCTTGATGGCGCACCGGCTACAACCACATTGCACCCAAGTCTGTCCGCCACTTCCATGCACACAGGCATCATCCTGTTTATCTCAGACTTGCGCGATCCCGGGAGCACGGCAATGTAAGCTTTGTCTAAAGGTCTCCTGTACTCATGGGAATCTACGGCGTCAATGAGGGGATTGCCCTTGTAGATGAACGGTATGCCTTTCTGGGTGAAATAAGGTATCTCGAATGGAAAGACGATGAACAGTCTGTCTACGTATTTTTTCAATTGCCTGTTCCTTCCTTCCCTGGATGCCCAGGTCTTGGGGGCTATGTAGTAGAAAACCTTGATTCCGTTCTCGTGGCAGAACCTGGCTATCTTCATGTTGAATCCCGGGTAGTCCACAAGGATCACAACGTCCGGGGATGATTCAATGATATCTTCCTTGCAGGATTCCAGATTCCCGAGAAGCTTGCCGGCTTTTGCGAGTACCTCGGTCAAACCCATGACCGCTCCTTCCTTGTAATGATGGACGAGCATCTGGTACGAGTCTGTATCCGGGCAGGCTGCAAGCATCATGTCGCCACCCCAGAAACGGATGCGGGCCTCAGGGTCCTCCCTGAACAGCCCCCGCATCAGGTTAGAGGCATGGAGATCTCCGGATGCCTCTCCTGCGATTATATAGTATCTCATTTGAAGTTCTTGTTTATTTCAAGTGATTCAAGCCTCTTATACTCACGCATATCAGTCATATTGATATTGTGGGGTACAATGGTAATCCAACCATTTGCAAGATTGCGATGATCGCTCTTCTCCGTATTGTTGGCATTCTCTACAACATGACCGGTCATCATGTAAATGCTTTCACCTTCCTCTATCTCCGGGATGAAACGTATTCCGTTGTCTATAGGCTGAAGCCCGATCTTGTTGAAGATATCGTAGTCATAGGGTTCGTATTCGTCTTCCCAGTGAACGGTACCCTGATGGCAGAGTTTCACGCCTTTGACATCCTCCACCTTGATTGCTGGGAAATTGATGTTGTAGAATACCCCGAACGATTTCGATGGGGATGACATGATTTTCTCGAAAATTGCCGGAAAATATTTCCTGACTACGCTGAAATCTGCTTTACGTCTGAAATCGTCAAGAGAGAGGGCGAAAGAGGGGATTCCTGCAAGGGCACCCTCCTGCGCTCCGCCTATGGTTGCCGAGTATAGCATCGCGGATGCGGCGTTGGACCCATGGTTGATGCCACTTATCACGACGTCTGGCTTGGAGTCAAGGAATATGTTATCTATTCCGTACTTGACGCAGGCCGATGGAGTGCTGTCCACATACCACCATCTTTCTCCGGAGTTCTCTCGTATTTTCTTGACAGCGATGGGCTTGTATCCAAGGTCAACCGCCATGCTTGTTCCTGACTGGTGGTATTTTGGTGCTATCACCGTAAGTTCTCCGTAGGGTCTCATGATTTCCACAAGCTCTGAGATGCCCTGTGCGGTATATGAATCGTCGTTGGTTATCAGTATCCTCATGTTCTAAATTTTATACAAATATAATTGATTTTCATCGTTATTTTAATTAAATTTGCGTGCCCAAAAGAAAAGGGTCTGTTTGAATTATTGTTCAACTTTATTTTAATACAAAAAAAATGGTAAAACTCGGTATTAACGGATTCGGTCGTATCGGCCGTATGGTATTCCGCGCTGCAGTTGAGAATTTCTCAAATGACATTCAGGTAGTAGGTATCAATGACCTCCTTGATGCAGATTATCTCGCTTACATGCTCAAGTACGATTCAGTACACGGACAGTTCAACCACGATATCAAGGTTGACGGAAACTGCCTCGTAGTTGACGGAAACAAGATTCAGGTTTTCGCTGAGAAGGATCCTTCACAGATCACCTGGGGTGCTCTTGGAGTAGACGTTGTTGTTGAGTCAACAGGTTTCTTCCTTACAGAGGAGCTCGCTTCTGCTCACCTCGCAGCAGGCGCAAAGAAGGTCATCATGTCTGCACCTTCAAAGGACGCTACCCCAATGTTCGTATACGGTGTTAACCACACAACATACGCTGGCCAGAAGATCATTTCAAACGCTTCTTGTACAACCAACTGTCTTGCACCTATCTCTAAGGTCCTCAATGACAAGTTCGGTATCGTACGTGGTCTCATGACAACTGTTCACGCTGCTACCGCTACACAGAAGACCGTTGACGGACCTTCAAAGAAGGACTGGAGAGGTGGTCGTGGTATCCTCGAGAACATCATCCCTTCATCAACAGGTGCTGCTAAGGCTGTAGGTAAGGTTCTTCCTGAGCTCAACGGCAAGCTTACAGGTATGTCACTCCGCGTTCCTACATCAGACGTTTCATTCGTTGACCTCACAGCTGAGCTCAAGACCCCTTGCACATACGAGGAGATCTGCGCAGCTATGAAGGAGGCTTCTGAGGGCGAGCTCAAGGGCGTACTCGGATACACCAACGAGGCTGTCGTTTCTACAGACTTCCGCAACGATGCACGCACTTCTATCTTCGATGAGAAGGCAGGTATCCAGCTCGATGGCACATTCGTAAAGGTTTGCGCATGGTACGACAACGAGTGGGGTTACTCTAACAAGGTTCTTGAGATGGCTAAGGTTATCACAAAGTAATTTTAAGCTGAATCAAAGATATCTTAAGGGATGGCAGTTTTGCCATCCCTGTTTTTTTATTAAATTTGACCGGAAAACTTTTATCATCATGAAACGTACTTCAATCCTTATCGCCATCGCCCTTCTCATAGGCAGCACCCTCAATGCATCGGACAGGTTCAAGCCGACAAAGACCCTTAAATTCGCGACCAGGGACAGCATCGATCTCTATCTTGACATCTACGAACCTGCTGGATCCACAACTCTCAACGGAAAGAATAAACCTACGATACTCTTCGTGTTCGGTGGTGGCTTCATTACTGGAACGAGGAACGACCGTTCTCATGACTGGTGGTTCAAGCATCTTGTAAACAATGGATACAGGGTAGTGGCCAACGATTACCGCCTTGGTCTCAAGGGAATGAAAAAGATGGGAGTTGCCCAGGCAAAATATCTTGGTATAGCCGTGGATATGGCTGTGGAAGATCTTTTCAGCGCTACAGCCTATCTCTGTGAGAATGCAGAGGAATTGGGTATTGATCCATCCAATATAGTTGTAAGCGGCAGTTCAGCCGGTGCAATCACCTCTCTTCAGGCGGAGTGGTACATCTGCAACTCTCATCCTCTTTGCAGCATTTTGCCTGAGGGCTTCAATTATAGCGGGCTCATGTCTTTTGCCGGAGCCATCTACTCTGACAAGGGTGGGATACGTTACAAGAAGGAACCATGCCCGATGCTTCTGTTCCATGGAAAGGATGACAGGATTGTGAACTATAATCAGATCTGGTTTTTCAATCTGAGGTTCGCCGGCAGCAACGTCATTTCAAGGACACTGAAGAGGGAGGAGAGGAACTATCAGATATTCCGCTTCGATGGTTACGGACATGAGATCGCAGGCGTGATGAACAGGGAATTCCTCAAGGAAATTGATTTTCTCCAGAACAATGTGATGCAGAAAAAGAAGATTGTCATAGATGCCAGCGTTAAAGATGATGGAATTGTACACTATAAAGACTTCTCCAAGCTGTCTGACCTCTATGGAAACCCTGAAAATCACAAATAAAGCATAACCTTACATAAATTTGCTTTTACAGGCATATTGTTATCCCTGCAAGCGCCCATAATCCCGGCATCTGCAGTCCGGTGAAATCATAATACCGGGTGTTTGTGAGGTTGTCCGCATCGATGTATATTTTCAATGCGCCGACGGTGTATGAGAGCTTTGCGTTGAGCAGGAAATACGGATCGTATGTGCCAGCTCTGTCATAGAAGCCAGCGTTTGCATTGAGCGCCCAGTGCTTCCCGAAGCGAAGGGATGCGAGTGCACATGCCTTGGACCTTATGTTGTCCATGACATATTTTGAGATGAATACTCCAGAATTCTTCCCGCAGTCTGTGTATCCTCCCATGAGCGCCAGTTTCTGTAGAATGCCATGCTCCGGGGTAAGGGACAAGCTCAGCTCCGCCCCAAGGGTGTTCATCCTGGTCACCTGCATGGACATCCAGTCAGCATCTTCGTTTTCCCTTATCCAGTCAATTATGTTCCGTCCGTGCCTGTAGTACGCCGTGAATTCTGCATTCCATATTCCCTTTGAGAAGGCAGCTCTTCCAAGTACCATGGTAGCCGTTTCCGGTACAAGGTTCGGATTTGAGATGTAGCCTGTGGCTGTATAGTAAAGGTCGGTGTAGGTTGGGAGGCGGTGGGTTCTGGCTCCGGTCAACTCCAGCAGCCAGGCATCCGTCGGCCTGTAATTCACGCGTGCGTTCCATATAGGCGTGAACCCGTATGGGGAGAGATTGCCCTCCAGAGCTGCGTTGACTTCTACTTTGTCCCACTGTTTTGCATGCCTCAGGACCAGGTTCAGCGTGTGCCTTGCCTTGTGCTTCGTATATTTGCCGACGGCTTCCGGAAGAGGGTCTCCAAGTACGCTGCTGTAGATGCCTCCGAATCTGTATTCGGCGCTGACAAGGCTTCGGCCCGCAGCCCAAGGGAGGGACGCGGAAGCGTATGCGGCGAAGTTGTCTGTGAGGTGGTGGTTGAACGGCACCTTGTCTTCGCTGCCCTTGATCAGCTCGAATCTGTCTGTGTTGCGCCTGTAGGATATGTAGCTGTCAATATCGAATGCCTCCTTGTTCAGGGTCCAGCGCAGCGAGCCAAGGAAAGTGGCTGTCTGCTCGTATTGCTCGGGGAATTTCAGGGAGTAGAATCCGTTGGCCCCGAATGCCCTGTTCTGATAGCCTGCCTGTGCGTCGAATCGGCCGGAGTTTTTGCCGTTGTACTGGAAGCGGGTGTAGAAATTGTAGTTGTCGAAGTCGGTATTGTGTATGTAGCCGTCGCTGCGTTTGAAGGAGGCTGAATTGAACAGTTGCATCACATTGCCGTCTTTGAGGCGTGTGACGTTGCCGCTGAGGTTTGCATACGTGTATCCGTACATGCCTCCGGAAAGGTTCAGGCGCAGGTAGTTTTCTGCCAGCGGTGCTATCATGAGGTTTACCGCACCTGTAAGACCTCGGTTCGAGCCGTCTATCAGCCTGATCTGGGAGATGATGTCGGAATCTACGGGAAGGCTGTGGCTCTGGTGGCCTGTCCTGATGTCCGTAAAGTCTACGCCATTAAGAAGTATGGCAGTCTGATCCGAGTTTCCTCCGCGTACGGCTATGTCTGCCTGGACGCTTTTACCTCCTCTTTCGCGCACATCTACGGACGGAAGGAGTTTTAAAGCCTCCTCGTACGGGATATTTTCACTAAGTTCGGTGGAGCGCAGATTGATAAGGCTTAGTCCGAAAGGGGAGAGTTTGTCATCGTATGGGTGCGTTGCACTGACCATTGCACTGTCCAGTCTCGTTGCAGAATTCTTGATACTGTCACTTGGAGTGATTATTGAGATAGCTGTGCATAATATATTGATTGATAAATGGTACATTTTGATTACTGATTATTTAAATTTCATGGTTTCCCCGTTGATGGGGTGCCTGAATTCCAGTGTTGCAGCACGCAGGTGCAGCCTTCCTCCATTGGAATCTCCGTATAGTCTGTCTCCTTTGATTGGACGCCCAAGGCCTTTTTCGTGGGCTGCATGCACGCGCAGCTGATGTGTCCGGCCAGTAATCGGGCTAAATTCGACCTCTATTTCGCCGTTCGGCAGTACCTCAAGCACTTCATAGCAGCTTATAGCCTTCTTTCCGTTCTCGAAGTCCACCATCTGCCTTGGTCTGTCGTAGTAGTCCAGGCTCAGTGGCAGGGCAATGGTGCCCTTGCGTGCGTGTCTGAAGGGGGAGTTGCCGGAGACGAGCCTTGCCCTGTAGGTCTTATGCACCTCGCGCTCGGCGAATTGACGTTCCATCGCCGTCTTGGCTTCGAGACTGCGTGCGAAGACCATCAGCCCGGAGGTGTCCATGTCCAGGCGGTGGCATGAATGGACCTCGCCGTAGCGCTGCTGAAGCCATTCCAGAAGGGACTTGGCTTCTGTCTTCCCGGGAACGGAGAGCATTCCGGCTGGCTTGTCGACCACTATGATGGCCTCGTCGGCATAAATGACTCGAGGCTCTGCGCCATAGTCGAAACCCTTGTCCAGGGGATTGGGCTCCACGTCAAGTCCTTGCATCATCCAGGTCAGCAGCGGCCCGCATTTACCGGTGCAGGAAGGGTAGAAGCTGCCCTGCGTGCGTACCTCTGCGCCTTTGGCCTGGCCGTACCAGAATTCTCCCATGGCAAGAGGTGTCAGCCCATTGCGGTACGCGTGTTCCAGCAGTTTGGGGCCGGCGCAGTCGCCAGTTCCTCCGGGAGGAACCAGACCCCTGAGGGCAAAGATCTCTTCCACACTTGCTTCCTGGCCGAGTGCGTTGTGTACGCGGTAGAGCCTGAACAGATCTCCCTGTATGCGGCGGGAGTCTTCCGCGGAAACGGCAGGGGTGAGTCCCTGGGTGTCGTAAATGGGCGGGACGAAGCCGGGAAGCTGCGAGCGTCCCTTTGCCAGGCCGGAAAAGGCGTTGAGTATCAGCTCTTTCCCATCCTGGTCAAGGCAAAGCATGACCCCGAGCATCTTGCCTTCGGAGAAAATGTCCCGAAGCTGCCCGTCTGAATCTATATGGCTGATGAGCTCCCTCGCTGCCGCCAGAACCTTGGGGTGCGGGACGTAGCAGAAAGGGTAGGTGAAGCGATTAAGCACGCTGCAGGAAAATTTGCAGTTCCTTCCAGACGCGGTTGACAGGGAATCCCATAACGTTGTAGAAGGAACCGTTGATCCCGGTGATGGCGGCAAAGCCTATCCATTCCTGGATGCCGTAGGCTCCGGCCTTGTCAAAAGGCTTGTAACGGTCTATGTAATAGTCTATTGTCTCGCGGCTCATCACGTCGAAGGTGACACTGGTGCTGTCCGCGAAACTGGCCTCGCTGTCATAATCCCTGATCGTTACGCCAGTAACGACCTCGTGGGTGCGTCCGGAGAGCATTTCCAGCATCTGAACGGCCTCTTCCCTTGAATGAGGTTTGCCGAGTACTTTGCCGTCAACTATTACGACGGTGTCTGCGGTGATGAGAATTTCATCCATCTCCAGCAGGCGGTGGAATCCACGGGATTTCCCTTGTGAGAGTACGAGTGGTACTATTCTGGCTGGAATCCCATCTTCAACCTTTTCTTCGAAGTTGTTTCCGGTATCTACGGTGAACTCGAGATCCAGTCCGGCAAGGAGTTCCCTGCGTCTTGGGGAATTGCTTCCCAAAATGATTTTCTTAGAAGATTTCATCGAATTTGTCAGGGTCAAAAACCCATAATCCTTTATGTTTCATAAGTCTTTCAACTTCAGCACGAACGCAGCCTTTCCCTCCAGGCTTGCTTGAGATTATGTCGGCGGCTTCCTTTGCCTCTTCAACGGCATCGGACGGCACTACTCCCACTCCGCAGGCTCTGAGTACCTGGGTGTCCGGGATATCGTCTCCGAAGTACATCACTTCCTCAGGAGCGAGGGAGTTCTGTTCGCAGAAGAACCTGAACAGCGCCATCTTGCCGCGTGCGCCGAGGAAAATGTTCTCAGGTCTGATGCCTACGTGCAGGCAGCGCTGCTCCAGTGCGAAGGTCTTGCCTCCGGAGATGATGCCTACTATGAGGCCTTTCCTTCCGGCTGCCCTGATGGCGAAGGAGTCCTTTGCGTCAACTATGCGAAGCAGGTCCCCGTCGGCCAGAGGAATCATGCGGCCGTCTGTGAGAACTCCGTCGATGTCGAATACGACTGCTTTGATCCGGCTGAGTTTTTCGTCCAATCCGTCCATTATGATTTCTTCCCGTTCTGGTTGAAGTCTGCGATGTTGAATGTGCCCTGAGGCTGCGGCATGCCAGGCAGTTCGATCCGTCCGAAATTAGCCTCGTACTTGCTTATATTGTCTATAAGGGCGTGCATGAGACGCTTTGCGTGCTCCGGAATCATGACTATGCGGTTGGTGACCTCCGGCTTGTTCATCCCCGGGAGGATGGTTGCGAAATCCAGGATGAATTCATTCTTTGAATGGCTGATGATGGCCAGATTCGAGTAGGTGCCCTTGGCTACTTCAGGGCGAATCTCGATGTTGACTTGATTTTTCTCGTTTTCCATACCGCGAATTTAGGAATAATTTCCCGATAAATGACTATCTTTGTGGGCTATGGAATTGAATACAAAATACAATCCTTCCGAAGTGGAGGACAAATGGTACGCCTATTGGCTTAAGAATAAGTTCTTTCATTCAGAACCGGACTCACGTGAGCCTTACACCATCGTGATTCCGCCACCAAATGTGACCGGAATACTTCACATGGGTCATGTGCTCAACAACACCATCCAGGATGTGCTCATACGCAAGGCACGCATGGATGGCAAGAATGCATGCTGGGTACCGGGAACGGACCACGCATCCATTGCCACTGAGGCAAAGGTTGTGAACAAGCTGGCTTCCATGGGCATCAAGAAGAGGGACCTCACTCGCGAGGAGTTCCTTAAGTATGCCTGGGAATGGAAGGAGGAGCACGGTGGGATTATCCTGGAGCAGCTCAAGAAGCTTGGCTCTTCTTGTGATTGGGACCGTACAGCCTTCACAATGGATGAGGAGCGCAGTGAGTCTGTGATGCGCGTATTCGTTGACCTATATAATAAAGGACTCATCTACCGCGGCCTGCGTATGGTGAACTGGGACCCTAAGGCCCAGACCGTACTCAGTACCGAGGAAGTAATATACAGGGACGAGAAATCAAAACTCTATTATCTCCGCTATTATGTGGCCGACGCAGACGTCAACCCAGTAGTGGAGACAGGCTGCGAGGGCGAGGTCGTGCACAAGGATGCCGACGGGCGCTACTATGCGGTGGTTGCCACAACCCGTCCGGAGACCATCATGGGCGATACCGCCATGTGCGTCAACCCTAAGGATCCGAAGAACCAGTGGCTCCGTGGTCACAAGGTCATAGTTCCACTCGTCGGGAGGGTGATTCCTGTGATTGAGGACTGGTACGTGGATGTGGAGTTCGGTACAGGCTGTCTCAAGGTGACACCTGCCCATGACGTAAACGACTACAACCTTGGAAAGACCCACAATCTTGACACCATAGACATCTTCAACCCTGACGGAACCATTTCAGAGGCTGCCGGTATGTATGTGGGACAGGACCGTATGGATGTGCGCAGGCAGATTGCCATCGACCTCGAAGCGGCTTCTCTCATGGAGAAGGTGGAGGACTACGATAACAAGGTGGGATATTCCGAGAGAAACAGGGATACTGCAGTGGAGCCTCGTCTTTGCAAGCAGTGGTTCCTCAGCATGAAGCACTTCGCGGATATTGCCCTGCCACCTGTGCTTGAGGGAAAGATTACCTTCCATCCTGCAAAATATGTAACCACCTACCGTAACTGGCTTGAAGGCATCCAAGATTGGTGCATCAGCCGTCAGCTCTGGTGGGGCCACCGCATCCCTGCATGGTTCCTTCCTGTAGAAGAGGGCGCAGAGGAGCAGTTCGTGGTTGCCCTCAGCGCGGAGGAGGCCCTGGAGAAGGCTCGCGCAATCAAGGGATATGAGAATATCACTGCCGACCAGCTCACAAGGGATGAGGATGCACTTGATACATGGTTCTCAAGCTGGCTCTGGCCTATAAGCCTCTTCAATGGCATAAACAAGCCGGGTAACGAGGAAATCAAGTACTATTATCCTACGAATGACCTTGTTACAGGACCGGATATCATTTTCTTCTGGGTTGCCAGAATGATCATGGCCGGCGAGGAGTATCTTGGAGACGTGCCATTCAGCAACGTTTACTTCACAGGTATTGTCAGGGACAAGCAGGGCCGCAAGATGAGCAAGCAGCTTGGAAACTCCCCGGACCCTCTCGTTCTCATTGAGAAATACGGTGCGGATGCAGTGCGCCTCGGAATGCTCCTTTGCTCATCTGCAGGAAATGACATCCTTTATGATGAGAGTCAGATCGAGCAGGGACGCAATTTCTGCGGAAAGATATGGAATTCATGGAGACTGGTGAGCGGTTGGAACGTAGATCGCGCTGCTGCTCAGCCTGAGGCTGCCGCAGTGGCTGTCAAGTGGTTCGACAACCTTCTTTCCCAGACGATAGAGACTGTGAATGACCATTATGAGAAATTCCGCATCTCGGATGCACTCATGTCTGTATACAAACTTTTCTGGGATGACTATTGCAGCTGGTATCTTGAACTCGTGAAGCCTGCATACGGCACGGCTATCGATGGAGCTACCTATGATGCAACAGTAGCTTTCTTCGAGAAACTCCTCAAGCTTATTCATCCTGTCATGCCTTTCATTACGGAGGAACTTTGGCAGGCCATGGCTGAGCGCAAGGATGGAGAGACTATCGTGAACCAGCTTAGCCCTAAGGCCGGGTCATACGACAAGCTTTTCCTTGAGGCATTCGATACCGCACGTGAGGCAATTATCTCAATCCGCGGAATCAGAGCACAAAAGCAGATTTCACCTAAAGAAACACTTGAGCTTTACGTAGATGGTTCTCTCTCAGAGGATATGAAGGTTATTATCAAGAAATCTGCAAATATCTCCGATATCCACAGCGGATCTGCCGAAGGTACTGCAGTTTCCTTCATAGTCGGAACCATCAAGTTCAGCATTCCTCTCGGAGGCTTTGTGAACGCTGATGAGGAGAAGGCCAAGCTTTCTGAGGAGCTTGAGCGTCAGAAGAAATTCCTCGCCGGAGTCCGTGCCAAACTCAGCAATTCCAAGTTTGTGGATCATGCCCCTGAGGCTGTGGTTGCCACGGAAAGGAAGAAGGAGGCTGATGCTCTTGCACGCATCGAGGCTCTTGAGGCTTCGTTGGCATCAATGTAATCTGATCAATAAAGACTTATACTATGTACAGTTATTCATTTCCAGTCCGTTACTATGAGGCTGACCCAATGGGCATAGTCCATCATAGTGAATATGTAAGATATTTCGAGTGCTGCCGTAACAACTGGCTTGATGATTGCGGATACGGTGTGGCCGAATGTGCTGCCGACAACATCGTCTTTCCGGTTGCGAAGCTTGACATGCGCTACAAATACTCTGCACGTTTCGGAGACGTGGTCACGGTTACCACGGAAATCGAGGAGTTTACCGGTGCAAGGATCACCATGCACCAGCAGGTACTCAATGCGGAAGGGAAGCTGTGTGTTGACGGCCATATCACCCTTGGATTCATGAATTCCAAGACCGGCATGGTGATGCGCTGCCCGGAAAAACTTGCTGCAATTATCGAGAAGGAACTTAACAAACAATAAATTTTTTATGCTTATTATTCCATTATTTATCGGAGGTTGGGAACTCGTTGCCATTGTGGCGGTTATCGTACTTCTCTTCGGAGGCAAGAAAATCCCTGAGCTCATGAAGGGAGTCGGCAAGGGTGTGAAGAGTTTCAAAGACGGCATGAACGAGATAGAGGAGCAGGTCAATCAGTCAGATGACAAAAAATAAGGAAGGCGAAATGTCCTTCTGGGACCACATTGATGAGCTGAGGGAAACTTTGATTCACTCAGCTCTTGCAATTGTGGCCTTCTCCGTCCTTGGCTTCATCTTCAAGAACGCGCTGTTCGACGGTTTCGTTCTGGCTCCGACCCGGTCTGATTTCTGTATATACAGGCTTTTGGGCTGGGACTTTTCCATGAAACTCATCAATGTGGACGTGAGCGCCCAGTTCTTCGCACACATGAAGGCTGCGATAGGCGTGGGTTTCGTGCTTGCGTTTCCGATCATAGTCTATGAGCTGTGGAAATTCATTGCTCCGGCTTTGTACGAAAAGGAAAAGAAGGCTGTGAAATCAGCTTTCGGCCTTGCATCCGGGCTTTTTTATCTTGGAGTCGTCGTGGGCTACTTTGTGGTTCTGCCCGTGTGCCTCCGTTTCTTTTTGTCTTATACTGTGAGTGATACTGTGGAGAACAGTATCACCCTCGCTTCGTATATGTCCCTCTTTACCTCGATGGTGCTTCTGATCGGAGTCGCCTTCGAGTTCCCTACGGTCATCCTTGCCCTTTCGAGGCTTGGTGTGGTCAGTAGGGATACATTGCGGAAGGGTAGAAGCTACGCCTGCGTTGCCGTGATGGTATTTGCGGCCCTCATAACACCTTCCGACCCGTTTTCCATGTTCGTACTTGCAATTCCGCTTTACGGACTGTATGAGATTTCAATTTTGATGTGCCCTAGAAAGAATGATATCGCTTGATGATGTAACAGTCGCATACGGAGGATTCGTACTCCTGGACAAGATAAATTTTCATATTTCGGAAACCGACAAGATAGGTCTCGTCGGAAAGAACGGAGCGGGAAAGTCCACCATCATGAAAATGATCTGCGGACTTCAGAACCCTACGTCCGGTCAGATAGACAAACCGTCCCATCTTACCATAGGGTACCTCCCTCAGATCATGGAGCATCACAGGGGAAGAACCGTACTTGAAGAGACTATCACAGCCTTTGATGAATCCAATGAACTGGAGAGGGAAGTCGAAGATATTACTAATCAGCTTGCATCAAGAACTGATTACGAATCAGAGGATTACTATGCTCTTATTGAACGATTGAATGAGGTAAATGACCGCCTTGCTGTGAGCCATTCCGAACCGCCAGAGGTTCAGGCACGCAAGACTCTGAAAGGGCTTGGATTCAAAGAGGAGGAACTCTTCCGCAATACCGAGACCTTCTCTCAAGGTTGGAACATGCGCATTGAACTTGCGAAGATCCTTCTCAAACAGCCGGACCTTCTGATGCTGGATGAGCCAACAAACCACCTTGATATAGAGTCCATCGAATGGCTGGAGGAATATCTCAAGAACCGAAGGGCATCTCTGCTTCTGGTATCCCACGACAGAAAATTCCTTGATACGGTCACGAACCGTACCGTGGAAGTTATGCTCGGCCATATCCATGATTATAAGGTACCTTATTCCAAGTATCTGGAATTGAGGGCTGAGCGCCTTCAGCAGCAGACTGCCGCTTACGAGAACCAGCAAAAGATGATTCAGAAGACCGAGGAGTTCATCCAGGCCTTCCGTTACAAGCCAACCAAGTCCAATCAGGTACAATCCCGTATCAAGGCCCTTGAGAAGCTCGACAGGCTTGAGATAGATGAGACGGACAGCGCTGTGCTTACTGTGAAGTTCCCCCCTGCACAGAGGGCCGGAGACGTGGTCTACAAGGCTGTGGATCTGAGCGTAGGCTATCCTCAGAAGGTGGTTTTTACCGGTGCCGATGTGGAGATCAAAAGAGGGGAGAAGGTAGCCTTTGTAGGGCGTAACGGTGAGGGAAAGACCACTTTGATGAGAGTCATATGCGGGGAACTGGACCCTATCTCCGGTGAGTCAAGGCTGGGGCACAATGTGGACATAGGCTATTTTGCCCAGAATCAGGAGGATGTATTGGACAAATCGGAAACAGTATTCTCCACCCTGGACAGGATTGCCGTTGGGGACATAAGGACAAAACTCCGCGACATCCTCGCCCAGTTCCTTTTCCGCGGGGAAGATATAGACAAGAGGGTGAGCATACTTTCCGGAGGGGAGAGAGCCCGTCTTGGAATGGCAAAGCTCATGCTCCAGAGTCATAACCTGCTTGCTCTCGATGAGCCTACAAACCACATGGACATCAAGTCCAAGGAGATATTGAAACAGGCTCTGAAGGCTTTTGACGGTACTCTGGTAATAGTTTCCCATGACAGAGACTTCCTTGACGGACTTGTGGACAAGCTTTACGAGTTCCGTGACGGAAAGGTCAAGGAACATCTTGGGGGAGTCAGGGAATTCCTTGAAAGGCGCAAACTGGAGAATCTCCAGGAGCTGGAAAGGAACAAGCCCCAGCCAAGTGCCGCAGAACGCCAGCAGGCTGCAGCCAAGGAGCAGAAGAATGAGGCTGCCCGCCAGCAGACAAAGGTTGACAGAAAGAAGAAGAACCGCATTTCCTATCTGGAATGCGAGATAGCCAAGCTGGAGGAGAAGATAGCTTCGATGGAGGCTGTTCTGGCCTCTCCAGGGCCCGATGTGGATATAATGGACGTTACCAGGGAGTACATGGAATGCAAGCGCGACCTGGATGCAAAGACCGAGGAGTGGGGTACGCTCATAGACTGACATCATGATACTTGACGCTCACTGCGACGCCCCTTCCCAGATGCTGCGGCTCAGGGATTACGCTCTGGACAATGACCATGCCCAGGTGGACTTCCCAAAGATGCGCCGAGGGGGAGTGGATGCTTCTTTCTTTGCTCTCTATATTCCTGCTTCGCTGAAAGGCAACGATGCCACAGCCTATGCCAGAAAGCTGCTCTCCGTGCTCAAGGCACAGCTGGCTGCCAGTTCAGATGAGGCGGCTCTCGCCACCTCGGCGGCAGAAGTCCTGAAAAATAAGGAAGAGGGCCGACTTTCGGTTCTTGTAGGCATGGAGAATGCCTCCGCCATTCAGGAAGATTTCTCCCTTCTGGAGGAGTTCTACAAAGAAGGCGTGAGGTATGTCACGCTCACGCACAGCGCCGACAATCAGGTAGGGGACAGCTGTACCGGTTCTGGCCTATGGGGAGGTCTCAGCCCTTTCGGAAAGAAGCTGGTGCGCGAGATGGATTCCATGGGAATGCTGGTCGATCTTGCCCACGCGTCCGAGGATACTATGAGGGATGTGCTGGACATCAGCGTCCGTCCTGTACTTGACACCCATTGCTGCTGCAAGGCGCTATGCAAGCACCGCCGCAACATCAGCGACGAGCTTCTTCGCGGAATTGCCGAGGGTGGCGGGGTAGTGGGAATGAGCATATATCCCCTCTTCCTTTCAGACTCTTTTGCCACCATTTACAAAGCCAGTGGACTGTCTTCAGAATCCTGGATTGAGGATGAATTCATAGCCGATCCTTCGGACCCGGAAAGACGCTTGTCATGGTATGGTCTGCTTGACAGACTCTCTGCCTTGAAGCGTCCGGGAGTTGATGTTGTGGCCGATCATGTCATGCATGCAATAGAGGTAGCAGGGGAAGATCATGTGGGCTTCGGGACAGATTATGATGGTATAGAATTCACTGCTTCAGGCATGGAGACCATAGCGGATTTTCATGTCCTTCTTGATGAATTGAAGGCGAGAGGAATGGGGGAGAAGAGCTTGAAAAAGCTATCTTGGGAGAATTTTCTCAGATTGTTGTAACCAATTGACTAACAATGTGCTATAATGTAAAATAACAAGATTGTTTCCCGAGGTAACAATCTTGTTATTTGTATTTATTTACAAGTATTTACTTGTATATGCCTATTGTTTACAAATGTATTCCTCAAGAGCCTTGAGAGCAGCATTTGCGAAGGATCGGATGTTTCCCTTCCTGTCTTTTGAGGCCTGGAAAATCTTTGTCTCCGTACCATTTGGACCGCTGACAGCTATCCATACTGTACCCTCCGGATAATGCTCGTCCCCTCCTTCGGCAAGGCCTGTGGTGGAGACTGAATAGGTGCTTCCCGTAAGCTTTCTCACGCCCTCTGCCATGGCAGCCGCAACCTGGGAACTGACCACTCCGTTGTCTTTGATCACGGCATCCGGTACTCCTAGAACACTTTCCTTTACGGCTATTGCGTACGAAACTACGGAGCCTAGAAAGTATGATGATGAGCCGGAAACGGTGGTTATCAGATGGGCTATTCTTCCGCCTGTGCAGGACTCTGCCGTACTGAGAGTCTCGCCTCTGGATTTAAGCGCTTTTCCTATTCTTTCTTCTGTTGTTGTTCTTCGCATTTTCCTGGAGATAATTAAGAATTCTATTAACGAGAGAAGGCCCTTCGTATGCAAAACCGGACCTGAGTTCTATGAGGTCTGCTCCGGCTTCAAGAAGTTCCGCCGCTTCCTGGGGTGTCTTGATATGACAGTTTGCGATTATGGGAAGTCTTCCAAGGGAACGTGTGCGGATGCGCTCGACCTGTTCTTTGCTTCTGGCCTGAATGCAGTCTATGCTGTTCATGCGGCAAAAATCCGTCAACACATCAAGCTCGGCACCGGAGATATTATCCGGGAGTTTTATGACTATGGGCTTATAGCTTTCCTGGCTTATTCTGGCATCCAGTACAGGACCAAGAATACTTGTGGACAGCTTGGTGGAGAAATCGATCACAAAGAAATCGAAGAAGTCGTATGCAAGGGTAAAGGAGTTGAGAAACTCCTTGTTTATGCATACTCCCAGTATGTCATCCTGGGGATCTGACTGAAGTGAGGCAATTGCTTTCCTTACACCGTCTGCCCCCATTGGACCTATCTCAGAGAAACTGAATCCGAGGTCATTGAGATCGTTATAGAGGTCACCCTCCGTGTCTAGTCCTGCTCCAAGCCCCAGGGGATTGTAGAATTGCAGTCCCATTACCTCTCTTTCGAGACCTTCGGCTCTGTTGTTGTGAACCCAGCGGTTGATGAGTCTGCCGCCCGGAATCATGCCGAGTATCTTGAAATATGTCAAGGCTACCCTGGATGCCCTGTCGGGATCCATATTCTTGACAAAAGGCTTTATCAGAAAATTGTACATAGAGTACAAATATAGGCAAATTTCCCTATTCCTTGCCCACAAGTTCCTGATAAGTGCCGTCAGAGAAGAGCACAATCATCTTCCTGATTGTGTTTTTGACACCCGCAGAGGCCTGGGTAATGACTGCTGCAGTTTCAGCCGCAGGCTCTGCTCCAGTATTCCGTAGAGGCTGTGGTTCTACGGAAGGGCGGCTTTCCGGGATCTGTGGCTTTTCCTCGTAAAATGGCTCTTCTACCGTATCTTCCGGCAGATCTTCCTCCACCGTATCCGGTAAAACAGTTGCGACAGGGGGAGTCTGGGGGTTAGAAACAGGGGCCGGAGCATTTTGCGATACTTCAACAGCTGCAGGAGGGTTAACGGCTGCCGGTTCTGAGAAAAGAGAATAGGACTCGTCATCAGATTTATACATGCGCCCTTTGCCTGTGATAAGCCATTCAAGATTCAGGCTGGGATAGCGTCTTGCCATATTCTCTATGAAATCGAAGCCCGGCTTGTTCCTTCCGGCAATTATGTGGGACACACTGGCCCTGGCAACATTGATGCTGTCTGCGAACTGGGATTGAGTGATGTTTTCCGCAGCGAGAAACTGCTGTATTCTCTTGTTCATATAAATAAATAGCTTGTTTTACAAAAATAAACAATTTCAGGTAGATTTACAAATGTTACAAATGTGAATCCAGCATACTTTGAATATAGTTGTGAGCAGAGCATAGACATAATACAATGAATTAAGATAAAGCTATAATAAAGGTATAGATATATAACTATTTGACATATAGTTTAATGAGATATTTAAATTGGTGATATAAATAATTCGACAGACCACCGTTACATTATTTAGTCGTACTACATATAATAATAGCTTTAGTTAGAGTATTTTAACTAACTGAAATACAAAGATATAGACATATAATATATTTCTGATAAATATTTCTTATGTT
>JAGHUW010000154.1 GCA_018064625.1 Candidatus Cryptobacteroides equifaecalis
GCTGTTGCAGCGCTCAACCCGAATGTGGTCGTCGTGGCCAACTCCGGCGGAGAGTTCGCACTCGCGCAGTGGAAAGACAGCGTCAAGGCCATTCTTCTTCCGTGGTATGGCGGTCAGGAGACTGGCAACGCACTCGCAGCTCTTATCAGTGGACGGGAGACCCCTTCCGGAAAGCTGCCTTTCACCTGGTGGGGAACTCTCGAGAAGAACCCTGCGCAGGAATTCTATGCTCCATGCAAGCCATATCCTGCAGAGAAGCGATGGAAGGATTTCCGCTACACCTTCTATGCAGAGGGTATCTTTGTGGGCTACCGTGGTGTAGAGAGGTTCGGAGTTGCTCCGGACTATCCTTTCGGCTTCGGTCTCAGCTACACAAGCTTTGAATACTCGGACCTCAAGATTGCCGAAAGTGCTGACGGATATGATCTTAGCCTCAAGGTAAAGAATACCGGCAAGCTTAAGGGTGCGGAGGCTGTGCAGGTATATGTGTCTGAACTGAATCCTTCAGTCCAGCGCCCTGCCATGGAACTTAAGGGCTATGACAAGGTAAGTCTGGCTCCCGGCAAGTCCGCTGAAGTGAGCATACATCTGCCGCACAGCGCATTTGAGCATTACTGCACAGCGTCGCATGGCTGGAAGGCCGATTTAGGCGAATACCGCATCCTTGTGGGTGCTTCTTCAGCAGACATCAGATTGGAATCAAAAGTAACATTGAAATGATATCACAGGAATATTTGAACAAGGCCCTTGCCCTGGCTACCGATACCAAGGTCTTCATCATGGAAGACGGTGCCCTTGCAAAGGTGCCTCAGGTCTTCAAGGAATGTTTTCCGGGAAAGAAGGCCATAGTGATCGAGGATTGCAACACTTCCCGCGTTGCAGGATACGAGGTTGAGAAACTTCTCAAAGAGGCCGGTGTGGAGACCACAAGCTTCATGATTCCGGACGAGAAGTTCCATGCTGAATGGCCATACGTGCAGATGGTCGAGGCAGAGGTGAAGAGGGCCGGCGCCATCGCCGTTTCCGTGGGCTCGGGCGTCATCAACGACCTCTGCAAGCTCTCGTCGGCCCATCTGGGGCAGAGCTACCTTTGCGTGCCTACAGCCGCTTCCGTCGACGGATACTCCTCCTTTGGCGCCAGCATTTCCTTCGAGGGCCTGAAACAGACCTTCGAATGCCCTGCGCCTCTTGCCATAGTGGCCGATGCCTCCGTCATTGCGTCGGCTCCGAAGCACATGACCGCCGCAGGTTATGCAGACCTTGCAGCCAAGGTTCCTTGCGGAGCCGAGTGGATGATAGCGGATCTCTTCGGCACCGAGCCTATAGTTCCCGATGCATGGCATGTACTGCAGGATGTCCTTGACGACATTCTCTCCAACCCCGAGGCCGTTGCAGCAGGGGATAAGGATGCCGTATCGGATCTTTTCATTGGCCTGACCCTCAGCGGAATAGCCATGCAGATCGCCCGCAGCAGCCGCCCTGCTTCCTGCACGGATCACCTTTTCAGCCATTATCTGGACATGACCGGACACCGCTTCAAGGGAGAGCTTCAGTCCCATGGCTTTCAGGTTGCCATAGGCACCCTGACCATGTGCGCTTTCTTCGACGCCTTCCTCAAGATGGACCTTACCACTCTTGATGTGGACGCCTGCGTCGCCGCCTGGCCTACTCTCGCTCAGGAGCAGGAGCGTGCCCGCGACCTTTTCAAGGATTTCGTGAGCCCGGGTCTGGGCGTGGATTCCATCAATAAGAAATATGCTGATGCTGAAGGGGTTCGCGTACAGCTGACCAAGGTTAAGGAGCAGTGGCCTGAACTCAGGGAGAAGTACCGTAAGCAGGTATATCCTTTCGAGAAGATGCGTGCAATGTTCAAAACTGTGGGTGCACCTTCAGACCCTTCTGAGATTGGTGTCACCCGTGCACAGTTGAAGGCCATGGTGCCTTTCACCCAGCTCATGCGTCACCGCATCAATCTGCTCGACCTTGCCAAGAGGGGCATGTTCTACGATGAGCTTGTGGATGCAGTATTCGGCAAGGAAGGCGTTTACGGTGCAGAGTAAGAGTTTATGACAAGCTATAACGAGGCTGATTTTGCCACGGCCGTGGCATTGTGGAAGGAGTGGAACGAGAAGATCAATGTGGTGTCCAGAAAGGACATAGACAATCTGTTCTCTCATCACATTCTGCACTCACTTGCCATTGGTGCATATCTTGAGTCCATAGGGGATAGCTTTGACGGTTGCTCCGTTCTGGACGTGGGTTGCGGCGGCGGTTTCCCGGGCATCCCTCTCGCCATGACCAATCCAGATGCCTCTTTCACCCTGTGTGACAGCATAGGCAAGAAGATCAAGGTCGCCTCGGCGGTTGCGGAGGGTCTTGGACTTGCGAATGTCCGCTTCGTGAACGCCAGGGTGGAGACCATACCTCAGACTTTCGACTGGGTCGTGTCCCGCGCCGTAACCACACTGGACAATTTCTATCCTTGGGTGAAAGGGCGTTTCAGCAAGGGAATCCTTTATTTGAAGGGCGGGGATGTCAATGAGGAAATCGCTGTTTTGTGCCGGAATGCGCACATCGAACCCTCAAAAATCACCGTTTGGCCTGTCGATAATTGGCTAAGTGACGATTATTTCAAAGAAAAATTTGTGATTCACGTCAGAAAATAATATCTTTGCCCTCCCGAATCAGAATAATTAAAAAAACAAGATAATGAAACGTACATTCCAACCATCAAATCGCAAGAGAGTCAACAAGCATGGATTCCGTGAGCGTATGCGTACAGCAAATGGCCGCCGTGTTCTTGCATCTCGTCGCGCACACGGTCGCAAGAAGTTGACCGTTTCGTCAGAAGACAGATTCTAGGAGTTTATCTCTCCTTTGAAAAAGCCACGATTCGTCGTGGCTTTTTTTTATGGTCGGAACAATCCGTTTTATCACGGAAAATGGGTATATTTGTAAGCTATGACGGACAATGATTTCTCAAGACTGGAGCTGAGCCTGCCTGCGTGCAGGAGCAATTACAGGTACTTCCGTTCCCTGCTGAAGCCAACTACCAAACTTCTTGTTCTGGTGAAGGCGAACGCTTACGGGCACGGCGGTGTGGAAGTCGCGTCCCTTCTGCAGAATGAAGGTGCTGATTATCTTGCGGTCGCTCTTCCGGTCGAAGGCGTGGAACTACGGCGCAACGGCATATCGCTGCCTATACTTGTACTTACTGCAGGGACGGATTTCTTCCCGGAGATAATAGATAACAGGCTTGAGCCCGGTATCCCAAACCTCTATACGCTGCAGGCTCTCTGCGAAGAGCTTGACAGGCGAGGGGTGAAGGATTACCCTGTCCATATAAAGCTCGACACGGGCATGCACCGCCTCGGTTTTATGCCGTCCGAGCTCGAACAGCTGGAATCCTTCCTCAAGGATCACGATCAAGTCAAGGTCAAATCGACCTACTCCCACCTATGCGTGGCTGAAGATCCGCAGGAGGACGAATTCACCCTCGGCCAGATAGAGCTTTTCCAGAAGATGGCGGGGGAGCTCACCGCTTTCCTGGGTTACAGGCCTATGTGGCATATATTGAATTCCGCCGGTATCGAGCGCTTCTCGCAGTATCAGTTCGATATGGTCAGGCTCGGCATCGGAATCTACGGCGTCAGCGCCCTTCCTGGCGTGAAGCTCGCACCTATGGCTTCCCTGAAGGTCAAGGTGTTGCAGGTCAAGACCTTGTCTGATGACAGGGATACAGTGGGTTACGGACGCCACGGCAAGGTTGCCCCTGGGGGAACGGTGACTGCAACCATCCCTGTGGGCTATGCCGACGGACTTGACCGCCATCTGGGCTGCGGTGCAGCCAGCTTCGAGGTCAACGGACACAGAGCCCCTACCATAGGCAATATCTGCATGGATATGTGCATGCTGGACGTCACCGGGATAGACGTGAAGGTTGGTGACACGGTTACCATTTTTGGAGATAATCCGGACGTCTGTGAGCTTGCCAGCATACTCGGCACCATACCTTATGAAATTCTCACTTCGATACCGCGCCGTATCGAAAGGGTCATAATACGTAAATAGATGGAGACAGTTCTTCTTGTAATATCCGCACTGCTCCTGGTGGCAGTGGTTGTGGCCGTGGTCCGGCTGCTGCATCTAACCGCGCGCAATACCGAGCTTGAGGCGAGGCTGCGGGCACAGGCCGAGCTCGAGTCGGCCCGCGAAGCATCGCGCAAGGCGGTGGAAGAGGAGAGGGAGTCGGCCCGCAAGCTCCTGGAGGAGGAACGCCTGGCTTCGAGAAAGGCAGTGGAGGAAGAGCGCGAAAAGGCCTTCGAGAGTCAGCGCAAGCAGATGGAGGAATCCTTCAAACTTCTGTCCGAGCAGAACAGCGCAGGCCTGCGCAGGCAGAATGCCGAGAGTCTGACGGAACTGCTGAAACCTATTCAGGAGAAGTTCTCCGGCTTCGAGAAGACCGTGAGGGACAATCAGGAGAAGTCCGTTGCCCAGGATGCGTCCATGCGCGAGCTGCTCAAGACCTTGAGCGAGCAGTCCCGCAGCGTTGGGGATGAAGCCCGCAACCTTGCCAATGCCCTTACCGGGCACTCCAAGATTCAGGGAAACTTCGGGGAGATGCTCCTCGTGGACCTGTTGAAGCAGAGCGGATTGGAGGAAGGGGTGCACTTCGCCACCCAGGGAGTGATGAGGGATGCCCTCGGCCATGAGATAAAAAGTGACAGCGGGGCCACCATGATCCCGGATGTGATAGTATATTACCCTGATGATACCGAGGTCATCATAGATTCAAAGGTGAGCCTCAATGCCTATACGGCCTACATGAACTCCACTTCCATAGAGGAGCGCAAGCGCTTCGCCCGCGAGCATGTGGACAGCGTGAGCCGCCACGTGGATGAGCTCAAGACCAAGGATTACGCCTCTTATCTTGAGGGAAACAAGCGCAAGGTGGACTACAACATCATGTTCCTCCCAATGGAGGGAGCCTTCCGCCTCATGCTTGAGGAGGCACCGACGCTATGGCAGCGTGCCAAGGATGCAAGGGTGCTGATAGTCAGCCAGATGACGCTTATGATAGTGCTCAATATGATACTCATGAGCTGGCGTCAGCATGACCAGGAGAAGAATATATCCGAGGTTTACAAGACGGCGGGGGAACTCATGAGCCAGCTCAAGAACTGGATGGATTCCTTCGTGAAACTTGGCGAGAACCTTGACAAGGCGAAGTCGGCCTACGACGACTCCAGGAAGAAGCTCATCGAATCCAACCAGTCCGTGGTGAAGAAGATAGACAAGCTCGAGCACCTGCGCATTGCACCCAAGCGCTCCAACGCCAAGATCAAGGCCGGGGCCAGGATGGTGGCCGGACAGGAATCCATAATACCTTCCGAACTTGCGGAAGGACTTGAAACGGAATAAAAATCTTCGATTATGAAAAAAATATCAATTATCATCGCGATGATGGCGGCTGCAATCACCGCCTTCGCACAGACCAAAGGAAGCATCACTCCGGAGATGCTTGACGAGATCAAGACGGGTTATCAGGGAACAGCCTCAGACAAGGCTCTTCGCAATGCCTTGAACACTACTGCAATAAATGTTCTTGCAGCAAATGCCGAGAACATTGCAATGATAAACACTGATTTCACTGACAGGGTGAAGACCAAGGGCATCACAAACCAGAAGCAATCCGGACGCTGCTGGCTCTTCACCGGATTGAACGTTCTCCGTGCTGCGGCCATCGAGAAGCATAATCTCGGTGAGTTCCAGTTCTCGCAGAACTACTGCTTCTTCTGGGATCAGTTGGAGAAGGCGAATCTCTTCCTCCAGGCCATCATCGATACACGTGACCTTGACATCACGGACCGCAGGGTAGACTGGCTTTTCTCCAATCCTATAGGAGACGGCGGAACCTTCACAGGCGTAGCCAACCTTGTAACCAAGTACGGCGTGGTTCCTTCAGACGTCATGCCTGAGACCCTCGTGTCAAATGCCACAAACAACATGAGTTCACAGCTCCGCACACTTCTTCGCCAGGACGGTCTCCGTCTGCGTGAGACTCCTGCCGGAATGAAGGCCAAGGATGTCCCTGCATATCTGCAGAAGCAGAAGACAGCCATGCTCAAGGAGGTTTACCACATTCTGGCACTCTGCCTCGGCGTTCCTCCTACGGAGTTTGAGTACAAGGGCAAGACCTACACCCCGCAGCAGTTCTACGCAGAGATGGTCGGCTTCGATCTGGAGAACAATTATGTCATGCTCATGAACGACCCTAGCCGCGAGTACGGAAAGGTATATGAGATCGAGTATGACCGCCACACATACGACGGACAGAACTGGCTCTATGTCAACCTCCCTGTGGAGAGGATCAAGGAGATGGCCATCGCCTCAATCAAGGATAACAAGGCCATGTACTTCTCCTGCGACGTGGGCAAGTTCCTTGACCGTCCAAAGGGAGTGGCAGATCTGAAGAACTTCGACTACGAGTCTCTCCTCGGGGTGAAGTTCACCATGGACAAGAAGGAGCGCATCCTTACCCACGCCAGCGGCTCGTCCCATGCCATGACACTCATTGCAGTCGACCTCAAGGATGGTGTCCCTCAGAAGTGGATGGTGGAGAACAGCTGGGGAAATACCGGTTACAACGGCTTCCTCATCATGACAGACGAGTGGTTCAACGAGTACATGTTCCGTCTCGTCGTGGAGAAGATGTATGTACCTGAGGATGTGAAGAAGATGCTTGAGCAGAAGCCTGTCAAGCTTCCTTCATGGGATCCAATGTTCCTCGGAGAGGAGTAATATGAGAAAGAGTCTTTTCCTTCTTCTGGGCTTTTGCACCCTCCTCTGTTCTTGCAACAGGGGAGGATATGCCGTGTTTTCCGGCTATGCCCAGGGTGGGGAGTATGTTGTCAAGGCAGATCTCAAGGGCGTCCCGGTGGCGCGTGAGACCATCGCTGCCGCTTTGGATTCACTGCTGGAAGGGATAGATTTCTCCCTTTCCGGATATAACAGGAAGTCACTTGTCTCCCGTTTCAACGCGGGGGAGGAGATAGAGCCCGACCGCTATTTCGAGGAAGTTCTCGAACTCTCTGAGAGGTATTGCGAGGAGACGGACGGGGCGTTCGACATTTGGTCAGGACCTCTGTTCGACGTCTGGGGCTTCGGCTTCCGCAATGACTCCCTGCCATCCACGGAGAAGGTCATGGAGGCAATTGTACGTTCAGCGGCCCATGAGCAGGTGAATTTCAACGCAATAGCCCAGGGTTACAGCTGTGATGTGATTGCGGAATACCTTCATTCCATAGGTGTGAGCAATATGCTTGTCAACATAGGTGAGATATACTGTGAGGGCGTGAACCCTTCCGGGAAGAGCTGGACCATAGGAGTGGACAATCCGGTGGATGGAAATAACAGTCCGGGGGCGGACCTCAATGGAATCTGGGAGTCACGCGGAAGGGCCTGCGGAATAGTCACCTCCGGGAATTACAGGAAGTTCTATATCAGGGACGGAAAGAAGTATGCCCATACCATAGACCCGCGTACCGGTTATCCTGTGGAGCATGATCTGCTGAGTGCCACCATTGTGGCCCCTACCGCAGCAGAGGCTGACGCTTTTGCGACTGCCTGCATGGTGATGGGCGAGGATGCCGCAAGGGAGTTCATCCTCGGCCGTGAAGATGTGGAAGGCTACCTCATTACCTCCGAGGGAACATGGTCGTCCCCTGGTTTTTAACTATATTTGTATTCTTTTAAACAGAATTGCTATGGAAACGATAGATACCAATCTTGACTACAATACCGGCAGGCACAAGCTCGCCATGCCCGAGTACGGCCGTAACATCTATAAGATGGTCGAGGCCCTCAAATCCATCGAGGACAGGGAAAAGCGCAGTGAGCAGGCCCGGGCTGTGATCAGGGTCATGGAGATACTTAACCCTCAGGTTCACAATCAGGAGGACTACGAGCATAAGCTGTGGGACCATCTCTACATGATTGCAGACTTTGACCTGGACATCGATGCTCCGTATCCATGCCCTGCTCCCGAGGTGTTCACCACGCATCCTGTTCAGATTCCCATGAAGGGAAGCAGGATCAAGGCCACACATTACGGACGCAATATAGAGAAGATCATCGATCTCCTCTGCGCCGAGCCTGACGGAGAGGTGAAGACGGAGATGATACGCTCGCTTGCCATCTACATGAGGCAGCAGTATCTTATATGGAACAAGGACAGCGTGGCTGAGGAGACCATATTCTCAGACATAGAGAAACTCTCTGAATACCGTCTCAAGGTCCCTGCAGACCTCAAGCTGGGCAAGGTATCAGGAGACCTCAATTATTCACGTCCCGGCATGGGCATCAATGTGGGACAGGCAGTAAGCAAGAACAAGCCATATCGCAACAATAGAAAACAGTTCAAGAAGAAATGAGAATCTGGAAGACCTGGGATGAACACGAGAGGGAGAATGCCGTACGCATAGCCGGGCTGTGCGTAGGTGCTCTTGCTGTGTTCGTCTTAATAGCCATAACGTCGTATCTGTTCAATTGGAGGGAGGATATGAGCCTCCTTAACGATGGCAATGCCATGTCGCCCGACGTGCCTGTGAGCAATGCTGCAGGTAAACTGGGCTATAAGACAGGTCACTTCCTCATCTGTGAGCTTTTCGGACTGGGAAGCTTTGCGCTCCTGGTCATACTCACGGCCATTTCTTCACGTCTTCTTCTCAAGAAATGGAATTACTCCATGCTGAAGACGGCCCTGGTTGCATTCTTCGGTGCCTTCATCGCATCCATCACCCTGGCGTTCGCCGGTTCCCTTGTCGGCCTTGATGAGGCCTTCGGCGGCGGGCTTGGAGGTAACTGCGGTGCCGCAGCGGTGAGGATATGTTCCAACTATGTGGGAACTGCCGTGACGGGATTCTTCATCGTCATCCTGATTCTGTGCTATCTTTTCTATGCGTCATCCGCCTTCTCACGCTGGTTCGCTGCCATCGGAGCGAAGAGGCAGGAGAGAAGGGAGGCGAAGAAGATGGCTGCCGAGGCTGCGGCTGCCGCCGAGACTGACACTTCGATTCCGGAGGAAACAGGGGGGCAACTCCCGATACAAGCTGAGGTCAAAGTCGCTGACTCTCCGTCTGCTCCGGAACCCGATACGATGCTGACTCCGGAGGTAGACAGGGGCCTTGCTCCCGATGCAGGTTCCGGTCAAAGTCACCAGACCCCTGTTTCCTCCGGAGCCCCTGCTGCTGAGGCAGAAGAAGGGGAGGAAGGCATGGAGATCATCAAGGACGATACACTTTCGGCCGATGTGACCAAAGACCTCAAGCCTATAGACAACAGGCTTGACCCTCCTGAGGGATTGCCAAAATATCAGGCTCCGTCTCTCGACCTGCTTCACCCTTACAACAGCGGAAGGAGGGAGGTGACTACGGAGGAGCTCACGCGCAACAACAACAAGATACGCGCTGCTCTGGCCAATTACAAGATACAGGTAAGCGACGTCAAGGCTGTGGTTGGACCGACCGTGACCTTGTATAAGGTATATCCTGCACCGGGTGTCAAGATTGC
>JAGHUW010000030.1 GCA_018064625.1 Candidatus Cryptobacteroides equifaecalis
GCCAGGGATGCAGAATGGCCGGAAGCCGCATGCATCATTCTGCGCATCGGCAAGGAAGACTATCTGGTCATCGGAAGCGGTGTTGTCATCACCTGCACAGATGCGAAATCAGGAGAGACATGGAAGCCAGGAGATGCGCGCATAGGCCTTGCGAAGTGTGAGTCAGTCAGCATTTCGGATGGGACCATGAAGGTCATACGCCACCTCAATGGCGACCAGACGCACCAGGGACGCCATGTCCGCATCCCAGTCGGCGACTTTGACATCCAGCACTTCAGACTGTATCGATACTGATTCGACAGACCGTCGTCCAATTTGATGTTCGAAGCCACACTTCCATTTGTCATCCGAAATAAATAAATTTGTGGACATGCCTGGATCATGATGATTCAAGGTCAATGAAGAAATCCCTAAAATAGAAAATCACCATGCTTTACACCGGAATCAAGCAGATCAGAGACGCCGAAATGCGTCAGCGCACCATCGACAGACTCATAACGCTGAGAAGCCAGCTCGACGCGGAGGTACCGCACAAGACCGCAAGCGACACCCTCCTCCTCGCCACATGGAACATTCGCGCATTCGGAAAGGACTCGCGCACCAAGGAGAGCCTCTACTACATCGCAGAGATCATCAGCCGCTTCGACCTGGTCGCCGTGCAGGAAGTTCGCGACCAGAGGCAGGAGCTCGACAAGGTCGTGTCCATACTCGGAAAGAACTGGAGCTACATCGCGACCGACACCACCGAGGGCGCACCCGGCAACGGCGAGTGCATCGCCTTCCTCTACGACACCACCAAGGTCTCATTCAAGAACATGGCCGGCGAGATCGTACTCCCGAAGGATGGACTCATCGACGAACTTCAGTTCGCACGCACCCCGTTCTGCGTCTCATTCCAGGCAGGATGGTTCAAGTTCAGCATCGCCACCGTGCACATCTATTACGGTAGCGGAAAGGAAGGTCTCGCCAGGAGGGAAAAGGAGATTGCAAGCCTCGCGAAGTTCCTCACCAAGAGAGCATCCAAGGAGGACACCAACTACGTGGTACTCGGAGATTTCAACATCCCGAAGGTGGACGACAGGTACATGAACGCGCTCGAATCGAACGGGTTCCACATCCCTGCGCCAATCAAACAACACCCGACCGACCTCGGAGAGACCAACCACTATGACCAGATCGCATTCAACCTCCACATGACGGACACCATGCAGATCTTCGATGAGAATGTCCAGCGTGCCGGATCCTTCAACTTCACCAAGTCCGTCTACAACGAGAATGACTATGAGCCATATATCCCTCTGATGGATGCGAAGCAGGTTGCGAAGGGCAACGTCCAGGACTACTTCAGGAAGACCTGGAGAACCTTCCAGATGTCCGACCATCTCCCACTCTGGGTCGAGCTCAAGGTAGACTTCAGCGGCCAGTACCTCGTTGACCTCATGGCTAAGTACGGCAAGGCTTAGCATTTTTCCTTTTTTGAATTCGTTCTGATCTACGTTGACGTAAGCGCCTCCGGGTGGACGTCATCGCCAGTCATTGAGCATCTGGAACGAGATTCTTCGAACATTTTGGGAAAATATATTGGGTGATTTTTTCAGAGTTATTATATGAACGATATGAATAATAAGCAGGAGTATAGAGCTCCTTTAGCTAAGGTTATCACTATTGAACCGCAGAATTTGGTTTGTCAAAGTCCCAACGGTAACGAACGTATGGAGGAAAATGATAACGGCCAATTTGGAGACTGGAGTAATTAAAAAGAATGAGCATATGAGGATTGAGAAACTTGCAGCACTGCTGCTCGCAGGATCAGGAATACTTTTATCTTCTTGCAACGACAGGATTGAAACTGACACTCCGACCACACCAACGGATTGGGGAAACGAACTACGTGCAGAGCTGACTGGAGTCGGAGATTTCCTGACCCGTTCGCATAATGTATATATGTATGAAGTGCGTTGGGATGCTGGTGACCAGATCTATGTAAAGGATGCCAATGGCCAGAAGGCGAAGTTCACGTTGGTTGACGGAGAGAACACCACCAACGGTGTGTTCCGTCAGAACAATGATGAGACCGCTACACTCTCCGGAGCCATAGAGGCTTTCTCACCTGCTGAAATTGGTGCGACTATGGAGTGGCCGTCAGTTATGACAGAAAGTGCTGAAACTCCAATGTACAGCGCCAAGGATGCAAGAAGCGAAGGTGACGAGTCGCTTAAGTTCAAGAGTCTTGGTTCGGTAGTCAATCTGGTGTTCAATTCACAGACCCAGGGAGCAACGCTTCAGAGCATCACGCTCAGTGCCGACCAGCCACTCAGCGGAGCCTTCACCGTCGATGCAGATGGGAAAGCGGTATTGGCAGATGATGCCAATGGCGCTGTCACGCTCGACTTCGGTGCAGACGGCACGCCTCTCATATCGCCTGCAGCTTACTCGTTCTATCTCTACGTGCCATCGGGTGATTACACAAACCTTACCGCAACATTCAACGCCATCGGCCGTAAGCCTTATGTCTGCAACTTCGGTACGAAGACCCTTCATCACAATGCTGTGGAGAAATTCTCTGTGGCAGGACGATTGTCCGATTATACCGTCACATTCGACACGCGCGGATATGCCGCGGAAGGTACTGAACCGGCTGATCAGCATGTTCTGTACGGCGACTTGGTTTCAAAGCCGGCTGACCCGGCATCCAATGATGAGACCATCTTCTTCAAAGGATGGTATAAGGACGAAGCGCGTACTGAGACTTATGATTTCGACAATGACAAGGTCACCGGGGATATAATATTGTATGCCAGGTGGCAAAAGAAGGAAGAATACGGCGAGATGATCAAGGATGAGGAATTTCCGCTTCTGCTGCAAGGAGAGTCAACATTTATTAATAGAAACTTAAAAATAGTTGTTGGCCCAGGCAGTAGCATAATGAACCCTGGACTGGAATATGGCGTTACGGTCGAGGCGTTGACTGGTGGCATTAACTTTTCATTAGTAGCTGATGATGGCGGTTATACATATATTGATCACATACAGATATTCGCTGAGGAAGTACATAGATCAGGTTATAGAGACAATCCACATTGGAAATTCATAGAAAAATTTGCTATCTGGGAGAATCCTGAAGGCGCAGAGAGCGTGGATTATTATGGAGATGTATACTTTCTCTATTCTATTAGAGTTGGAGGCTATAAAATAACAGAACTTTAAGAATGCGATTTCAAATCGTATGAACATGTTCTCTAATAAGGATGGAAAGGAAAAGAGACTGAAAAATAATTATTCACCGACCGGAATACAAGCAAGGAGGCCCGTTTGGACCTCCTTGCTGCGTTTTATTTACTCAGTACCGGTGAACTCTCTCGGCGTCATGCCGGAAACCTTCTTGAAGATACGGGTGAAGTGGTGCGGATACTCGAAGCCGAGCCTAAAGGCTGTCTCGGAGATACTGTAGCCTTTCATCAGAAGGTTCTTGCCCTGATCCACGACGAAACGATGGATGTAGCCGATGGCGGTCCCGCCGGTGGCTTGGTGTACAATGTCACCGAAGTACCGTGGAGAATATGCCAGCTTGCCTGCGAAATATGCCACAGATGGCACTCCGTGCTTCATCTGTTGCTCTGTTTGATAGAATTCCTCCAGCAGGTAGTTGAACTTTTTGAGTATGTCACGGTCCTTTGACTGCGGCACCTCCATCTGTCGCAGATATATGCGATTGCAGTATTCCATGATAAGTCGCAAATAGCCGAGGATAACATCTCTGGTCGTTGGAGAGTCCTCATTATACTGCAGTTCAGCCCTGAATTGCTCAACGAGTAGCGTGATGTGATTCCATTCTGCATCCGTCATTTTGAGCGGGTCAGTGGCAAAGTATGAGAAGTAGTGGAAATCCTTGATCTTATCTCCCAAGTCAGTGTCGTGGATTAGTTCCGGAGACCACAGCAAAGCCCATCCGGAAAATGACAGGATGCTGCCATCATCTTCCCTTCCTCCTATCTGCCCGGGAGCCACAGCGATAATAGAGCCTTTTTCTGCCTTATATGGGCGCATGCCGTATGATAGATCTTCAGG
>JAGHUW010000026.1 GCA_018064625.1 Candidatus Cryptobacteroides equifaecalis
TTCTCCTTGGAGTCAAGTCCACGGTGAATCCAGTTCCTGTGTCCCTGGCGGAAGATTCCCTGATCACGAACGCTGAGAAGGAAACCTATCCTGTCCGTGTACTTTGCCGGGTCGTAAAAAGGAGGGTATGCTCCGTATCCAAGATAATCTATGATCACCGGATACTTGCCGGGTTTGACAGGCATGCAGAGATAGCCGCCAATGGTAACACCTCCGAATGACTTCATTTTCACGATGTAGCTCCTTGCCTCGTCGTTGCTGTGCTTGGGGTCAAGGGTCAGCTCGGCATCGATGGGAACTGCAGCAAGCTGGGCGAGGGTCTCGGCCCAGAACTGGTCGAAGTCAGGCTTTGCATCCTGAGGGGAAACTATCCTTTCGGGATTCACACCTATATTGAAAGGCTTGAGCCTCTCCGTCTTGCCATCCACTGTATATGCGAGATTGGCCTGATAGAAACCGGGCTCCAGTCCGCTTATCTTCAACTTTGCCTTCTTGCCCGGCTTCACCTTGCGCGAAACCGTCATCACGGTATCGCGAAGCTTGGACATGAGGCTGAGATCCTTTACCAGGTCAAGACGGAGCTGCACCTTGGGACCTGCACCATGACAGATGACCTCAAGCTCCTTGCGGCCGTCTCCTTCATAAACGAAATCATGCTGAAGAGGAATCTCCACATAAACGGAATCAGAGCCCGCCTTGGGCTCTGCTCCTGCATTTGCCACACCCGAAAAAGCGAGCATAGCAACAGCCATCAGGCTGATTTTAAGACTGAATCTTTTCATTTTATCTTCTGAAAATCCTTTTGAGGATACTGGTAACCGCCTTTACAAGGACAGTAAGGATGATTACTGTAAGTATGAGCATAGGCTGACATTAAATGTGGCACATATCAAGGGTCTCACCTTCGAGCGAACGTACACGCAGGAATCCGTCTTCATCAAGGGTTGCAAAAGTCGGCACCCTGCCCTCCTTAGGGAAGGTCACGCTGCCGGTATTGCAGACAATGCGGCCATCTTTGCTGCCGAGGCTCCACAGATGGGTGTGCCCGCTGATGAAGACGTCATAGCCGAAAGGAAGGCTGTCTGCGGAGAAAAGATGCCCGTGTGTAAGGAATATCTTCTTCTCCCCTGCCACAAGAATTGCGTAGTCCGCCAGGCAAGGGAAAGTGAGCAGCATCTGGTCAACCTCAGAATCGCAGTTGCCCCTTACGGCCACTATCCTGTCTGCCATGGCATTGAGCCTTCCTACTATACCCATACCATCCAGGCCTTCCGGCACACCGTTCCTGGGTCCGTAGTTGAGTATGTCTCCAAGAAGTACGAGCATGTCATAAGACCCGCTCTCATAGAAGGAAAGCACCTTCTCAAGCCTTGGAAGGCTGCCGTGAATGTCTGAAACGATAAGATACTTCATAATAGCCTACTGTTCGTCAATCCAGGTGAATCTGCGGGACTGAAGCTTGTTGATGCCGCAGAGGATGACCAGATCTACCACACCTACAAGAATGATGCCTATACCTATTACGGTACTGAGCACAGGGCCCGCAACCTCAACAGGAGAGCTGAGGGAATATGCGCCCAATACTGCAGCGCAGATGCCAAGGAGGAGAAGCACCCACCATCCTCTGAAATACACTGCCTTGAAATCGAAGGAGCGTATGGCAAGAAGGGTTCCCTCCACGATGAGCCAGAATGCGAACGCCACAGGAAGGGCAAGGGCAAGGAAGAATTTGTTGCTCATGAAAAGGAGACCGAGAATGATCTGAAGGATACCCTCGAGCACAAGATTTCCGGAAGGAAGGAAGAATCTGATCTTTGACCAGAACATGATGGTACACATACCGCTCACAATAGTGAAAAGGCCCAGGGCCCATGAGGCTGATATCAAAGTCTCGAACGGATTGCAGATGCAAACTATTCCAAGGGCCACGAGAGCTACTCCTGAGAGCCCCATCCAGATTTTAGAACTTGTCTTCATACTCTGAAACAATTATTTTAGCGAATATACAAAAAATTATTGTTTTTCTTTCATGAACAGGAACGCCATCAGAGGCAGGGCAATGATGGCCATGGTGGCGCTGACAGGCAGATATATCCCGAAATTGCAGTGTTCCACAACAAAATAGGTAATCAGAAGCAGAGCTGTCCCTATCCCTGCGGACAGAGCATATTGCTTGCGTATGTCCCCGGGGCTGATGATGACGCGCGCGAGGTTTGGAACACCGAGGCTGATGAAACCAATGGTTCCGCAGATGCTCACGACGCTGGTCACGAGTATGCTGATCATAAAGAGGATCCCGGCCTTTGCGGCATTGGAAAGCTCGATCTCCCCGCGATAATGCTGCGTCAGCTTCCTGGCGCAGAGAAGTGCCACGGCCAGTCCGGCAGCGAACATGACAAGGCTGAGCACCACGTCC
>JAGHUW010000003.1 GCA_018064625.1 Candidatus Cryptobacteroides equifaecalis
GCCCAGCTCTCAGAGGTAGCCGTAAAAGACATATACATGAACTACATACAGGAGACAAGGCCGGACACTGAGGTGAGCCTCAGGCTCATCAAGGCAGCCGAGGGAGCCGAGGACACAAGATTCGTGGACATCAGCCAGGACGGCAAGTCCGTATTCACCTGCAAGATGGTATTTGACAAGGCTTTATGAAAAAAGTAGCGATACAGGGATACAGGGGATGCTTCCATGAGCAGGCGGCCAAGCTCTTCTATGAGAAGAACTGCGGCCTCACTCCGGAGATATTCGAATGCCCGACCTTCAGCGGCCTCTACACGGCAGTGGAGGGCGGAGAGTCAGACGCCGCCATCATGGCCATAGAGAACACCATCTCCGGAGGACTCCTTCCAAACTTCGAGCTCCTGCGCAACCACGACCTCAGAATCAAGGGAGAGGTCTTCCTGCGCATCATCCAGAACCTCATGGTTCTTCCGGGGCAGAAGATAGAAGACCTGAAGGAGGTCCGCACCCACTACATGGCCATCAACCAGACCCGCCAGTTCTTCTCCAAATACCCTCACATACGCCTCATAGAGTCCGAGGATACGGCGAAGAGCGCCCGTGACGTGGCCGAGAACCACCTGGAGGGAGTCGGAGCCATAGCCTCCACCCTTGCGGCAGAGCTCTACGGGCTTGAGATCATAGCCCCAAGCATAGAGACCTACAAGCAGAACTTCACCAGATTCCTCATACTGGACAACGCTCTGGAAATCCCTCAGGAAAAGATAAACAAGGTGTCCATGTGCTTCACCCTGCCTCATGAGCCTGGCTCGCTTGCGCACATTCTCACCATACTCTCCTTCTACAGCATGAACCTCACCAGAATACAGTCCCTGCCCATCCCGGGCCAGGAATGGCAGTACTTCTTCTATGTGGACTTGAAGTTCGAGGATTACACAAGATACCAACAGGCAATTTCCGCAGTGCGTCCTCTCATGAAGGACCTCGACATACTCGGAGAATACGAAGCAGCATTATGATAATCAAAGCGGCACAGAGAACGGCGAGCGTGAAGGAATACTATTTCTCACGCAAGCTCAAGGAAATAGACACCCTCAACGCGGAAAGAGCCGCAAAGGGCGAGCAGAAGATAATCAGCTTAGGCATAGGCGCCCCGGACGGCATGCCTCCCGCAGAGGCCATAGAGGCGCTAGTGGAGAGCGCAAGGCAGCCGGGTAACCACGCTTACCAGAGCTACGTGGGATTGCCAGCCCTCAGGCAGGCCTTTGCCGACTGGTACCGCCGCTACTATAACGTGGAGCTCGACCCAGCCACGGAGATACAGCCGCTCGTCGGCTCGAAGGAGGGCATACTCCTGACCTCCCTCGCCTTCCTCGACAAGGGCGACAAGGTGCTGGTCCCGGACCCGGGCTACCCTACCTACACCTCGGCATCGCGCTTAGTGGAGGCTGAGATGGTCACCTACGACCTCTGCGCCGAGAACGGCTGGCAGCCGGACTTCGACGCCCTGGAGAAGATGGACCTCAGCGGGGTGAAGATGATGTGGACCAACTACCCCAACATGCCTACAGGGGCATCGGCCACACGCGAACTCTACCGCAAGCTTGTGGACTTCGGCCGCAGGCACGGCATCATGATATGCAACGACAACCCCTACAGCTTCATCCTCACGGAGGAGCGTCTCTCCATCCTTGAGGTGGAGGGTGCAAAGGACTGCTGCATAGAGCTGAACTCCCTGAGCAAGGCTCACAACATGTCCGGCTGGCGCATAGGCATGGTGGCAGCGGCCGAGGACGTCATAAAAGAAATACTCAAGGTAAAGAGCCAGATGGACTCCGGCATGTTCAAGCCTCTGCAGCTCGCTGCGGTGAAGGCTCTGTCCCAGGGTCCGGAATGGTTCGAGGAGCTGAATGCCGAATACAAGGCAAGGCGCGTCATCGCTGCGCAGATCTTCGACGCCCTGGGAGCGCAGTACAACATCGACTCCACAGGACTCTTCCTCTGGGGAAAGATCTCTCCGGACAACCCTCTGCTCGCCGGGACAGATGCCTCAAAGCCTCTGGGCGAGCGCATCTCAGACAGGGCCCTCTACGAGGCGGGCGTGTTCATCACCCCGGGCCTCATCTTCGGCAAGAACGGAGAGGATTACATACGCGTCTCGCTCTGCGCGTCTCAGACGCTGCTGAAGCAGGCGCTTGAAAAAATCAAGGCATTATGAAAGTAGGTATCATAGGACTGGGTCTCATAGGCGGATCTATGGCGATAGACCTCAAGAGACGCGGCTTCGCGGATGAAGTCATAGGCTGCACACGCACCAGCGTATCCGCCGCGGCAGCAACAAAGATAGGTCTCATAGACAGGATAGCCGACGTGGAGACCTGCATCGACGAGGCAGACATCATCGTTGTTTCCGTACCTGCGGACACGGCCGCCAAGGTACTCCCGCACATTCTGGACCGCTTCGGCGAGATGGAGAAGGAGAGCGGAGAGCCATGCCGCAAGACGGTGATAGACGTATGCTCCACCAAGGAATACGTCATACGCTCGGTCTACTACCACCCTATGCGCAGGCGTTACGTTTCCACCCACCCTATGGCGGGAACGGAGTACTCCGGCCCCTGGGCTGCGATGCCGGGACTGTTCGACGGCCGCGCATGCATCTTCTGCAACACCGAGGACTCGGCTCCGGATGCGGTGCAGGAGATAAGCAAGCTCTATGACTGCCTGAACATGAGGGTGATTTACATGAACGCCAGCAATCACGACGTTCATACGGCCTACATCTCGCACATCTCGCACGTCACCTCCTTCGCCCTCGCGCTCACCGTGCTGGACAAGGAGAA
>JAGHUW010000052.1 GCA_018064625.1 Candidatus Cryptobacteroides equifaecalis
AAAATAGATATGAAGCTTATACCTGTACTGCTGCTCACAGGATATCTGGGAAGTGGCAAGACAACTCTCCTCAACAGGATACTCACAAACAAGAAAGGAATTAAATTCGCCGTGATAGTCAATGACATAGGCGAGGTGAACATAGACGCATCCCTGATCGAGCAGGGCGGCGTGGTCGGCCAGAAGGATGACAGCCTCGTTGCTCTGCAGAACGGCTGCATCTGCTGCACCCTGAAAATGGACCTTGTGGAGCAGCTCTGCGAGATTACAGCCATGCAGCGCTTCGACTACATAGTCATAGAGGCCAGCGGCATCTGCGAACCCGAGCCTATTGCCCAGACTATCTGTTCCCTCCCTACCCTTGGCAACGAATACATCAAGGAAGGCCTGCCGCGTCTGGACTGCATTGTGACGGTTGTGGATGCACTCAGAATGCAGAGCGAGTTCAACTGTGCCGAAGGGCTGATGAGGGGCAATCTCGACGAGGATGACATAGAGAATCTCCTCATCCAGCAGATAGAGTTCTGCAACAAGATACTCCTCAACAAGGTGTCCGAGGTCACAAGAGACGAACTCGGCAGAATCAAGAGCATCATAAGGGCTCTCCAGCCTCAGGCAGAGATCATCGAATGCGATTACGCAGACATAGACCTCGACAGGATAATCAACACCCAGCTCTTCGATTTCGACAGCGTTGCAACCTCTGCCACCTGGATCAGCAAGGTCGAAGGAGCCTATGAAGAGGAGCACGAGCACGAGCACGAGCATGAACACGAGCATGAACACGAGCATGAGCATGAGCACCATCATCATCACGACCACGACCATGAGGAAGGTGAGGCAGAGGAATACGGCATAGGCACCTATGTCTATTATCAGAGAAAGGCTCTGGACCTCAACAAGTTCGACCGTTTTGTAGCCAAGTTGTGGCCAAAGAACATAATCAGGGCAAAGGGGCTTTGCTACTTCAGCACAGAACCGGATATCTGCTATCTTTTCGAGCAGGCCGGAAAGCAGGTTTCCCTCAAGAACTCCGGACAATGGTTCGCCACCATGCCTGAATACCAGCTTCGTGAACTCATGGAAAGGGACGCCGTCCTCAGAAGGGACTGGGATCCGGAGTATGGCGACAGAATGCTGAAAATAGTATTCATAGGCCAGAAATTAGACAAGGAATTCATTCGCGTGGCGCTTGACTCATGCATAGCAGAATAAGATGAAATCACTCAAGGAACTCTACAAGATAGGCCGCGGACCTTCCAGCAGCCATACCATGGGCCCTCACAAGGCCGCAACCATATACGCCGCAAAACACCCTGACGCCAAATCCTTCGAGGTAACTCTTTACGGCAGCCTCGCAGCCACAGGAAAAGGGCATCTTACGGACGTGGCGATCATTGACGGGCTCTCCCCCGTCGCTCCCGTGAACATAATCTGGGAGAACGGCATCTTCCTGCCCTTCCACCCCAACGGAATGAAATTCTGCTGGATGGATGAAAACGGCGCCAGGCATGACGAATGGACCGTATTCAGCGTGGGTGGCGGCACCATCAAGGAAGAAGGCCAGGGACTCTCGACGGATACCCCCGAGGTCTATGGCATGAACTCGCTGAGCGAGATACTTGCCTGGTGCGACAAATACGGGAAAACCTACTGGGAATACGTGAACGAGTGCGAGGACAGCGACATCTGGGACTACCTGATGGAGGTCTGGGGAACCATGAAGGAATCCGTCGAAAGAGGCATAGAGAATGAAGGCGTGCTGCCCGGCCCGCTCCACATCAGGAGAAAGGCGGCATCCTATTTCATACGCGCCAGCGGATATACACAGTCCCTCAAGTCCAGAGGTCTGGTCTACGCCTACGCCCTCGCCGTGAGTGAGGAAAACGCATCCGGCGGAAAGATAGTCACTGCGCCGACCTGCGGTTCCAGCGGCGTGATCCCGTCAACGCTCTACTATCTGCAGAAGACAAGGGATTTCACCGACACGAGGATAATCAGGGCGCTCGCCACAGCGGGAATCTTCGGCAATATCGCAAAGCAGAACGCCTCGATCTCCGGAGCCGAGGTAGGATGCCAGGGCGAGGTGGGCGTAGCCTGCGCGATGGCTGCATCGGCCATCAACCAGCTTTTCGGAGGCAGCCCTTCGCAGATCGAGTACGCAGCGGAAATGGGACTCGAGCATCACCTCGGCATGACCTGCGACCCTATCTGCGGCCTTGTGCAGATCCCATGCATCGAGAGGAACGCATTCGCTGCCACCAGGGCCCTGGACGCAAACATCTACTCCATCTTCTCCGACGGAAAGCACAGGGTGTCATACGACAACGTGGTGGCCGTGATGAAACAGACAGGCCACGATCTTCCGTCCCTGTATAAGGAGACTTCGACCGGTGGCCTTGCAAAAGATTTCCGTCAGGAAGACTAAAGGCTGAACTTGCGGACGAGAGGCTTGCTCTCCGCTCCCCATGAATCAACCGCTACGAGACTTATTTCATATTCACCCTTTGGAAGCTGGGCCACAGGCTCATTCCAGAGGGTTTTCATTTCAGATGTCTGCGGGTGGCGGTAGAAGTCGGCAAGAATTTTCTTGACCAGCTGCTGCTCCCCGTTGGTCTTGAG
>JAGHUW010000153.1 GCA_018064625.1 Candidatus Cryptobacteroides equifaecalis
GCCATGTACGACCAGATGTGCAAGGAACTGGAAAAGGATGGTCTTTCGGAGACCATGAAGCCGGAACTTGAGGCCATGAAGAAGTCCCTCGACATGAGCAAGGAGTCCTTCATCCGTCTTAAGAAGGATGAGATAGTTCCTTTCCTCGAGGAAGAGATTGCGGTTCGATATTACTTCCAGGAGGCCGGAGTAAAGATACGTCTCCGCTACGACGAGCAGCTCCACAAGGCCCTTGAGGCCAAGGTGGTATTACCTTAATTCCTCGTGGATCAAGACGGAAGTCTCAGATTCGCTGAGGCTTTCTACAAGAGGGGTGAGGTCTGTTTCTCCGTAGTGGTAAGGAATCAGGGTGTGCGGTCTGATTATCCTGCAGGCCTCGATGCACTGCTCCGGGGTCATGGTGTAAGGCTGGTTGCAAGGCAGGAAAGCCAGATCAATGCGGCCGAGATTCTTCATCTCGTCAATCACCTCCGTGTCTCCTGCCACATAAATCCTGTATCCGTCGAAGTCGAGAACATACCCGTTGCAGTGACCCTTAGGGTGGAACTGGGTGTGGCCCTCGGTGGTATTGTAGGCTGCAACTGCCTTGAGAGTGAAGCCTATGCCGTTTGCAACTACGGTGCAGCTGTCTCCATTGGCCATGGCCGTGCCTTTTCCGGCCTCCTCCACAGCCTCTTTGTTGCCGTAGATGACAACTGATTCCTTTGAGATCTCATCGATGGCTTTGACGTCAAGATGGTCTGAATGCTCGTGGGTCACAAGCACTACATCGCAGCCATGGAAGGATGAGTAATCCACAGGCTGTCCGTAGAAATCCGCAACCGGGTCAACGGCAATGCGGCAGCTCTTTCCCTCCTGGTCAATGTCCAGGACTACAGATCCGTGATTGATGCATGATACTGTGAGTGTGGCTCCGCTGCTGATGCGGAAACTTTCTGTAGAGTATTTCTTTTCCATATTGACTGTGGTTTCTGTCTTCTTGAGCATCTTTTCTGATGAACCGAGCATGAGCATGGTCATTCCGGCTGTGAGTACGACAAGTATGACGGCCTTTGAGCGAATGTTGTTCTCCTTGTAGAGGAATGCTCCGGCCATGAATGTGATTATCACGGAACTCCTTCTGATAAGGGAGATTACGGAGAGCATGGAGCCTTCCTGCTTTATTGCGAAGAAGTACAGGGCGTCTGCGCAGGTGATGAGTACTGCTATCAGTATGAGAAGCCAGTCCCATTTGAAGCCGGTCTTTCTTTCCGGGCGCGCATGCCTGTACCAGATTATGACGGCAATGAGCACCAGGGTGATGTATATGTTGGACCAGCTCTGGACGAACATCGGCTCCAGACTCTTGAGTATGTGCTTGTCATACAGGGCGCTGCCGGAACCGGTGAGTACGCTGATCACCATGTAGAATATGCCGCGGTTGTTTTTGAAATCTATTCCCTCGCTCTTGCTGGAACGGCTGAGGAAGTAAAGGGAGATGATAACCAGGAACACTCCTCCCCATTGCACGAGGTTCAGTCTTTCTCCGAACAGGATGATGGAGAAGAGGACCACTATCATGGGTCTTGTGGCCTTTATGGTGCTTGCCGTGGTGAGCGGTATGAGTTTGACAGCTTCGAGCCCGCTTATCCATGACGCGCTGACTATTATGGCCTTCGCAATCAGTTTTGCATGGTCAGCGGTGGATCCTAAAGAAAGGAACGGGCAGAGTATCACCGCAGTAAGTGCGGTGGCTACGGCCAGAACTTCGAGTACCCCGTTTTTCTTCAGCGCTTCCTTTTTGGCTACATCGTAGAAACCCAGCAGGACAGCGGACAATAATGACATCCAAACCCACATAATGGGCGCAAAGATATAAAACAATTTGTTATTTTTGCATTTATATGTCCAACGGAGATAAGATAGAAATCAGAGGGGCCAGGGCGCATAACCTGAAGAATGTGGATGTGGATATTCCCCGCCACAAGCTTGTGGTAGTGACCGGCCTGAGTGGAAGCGGCAAGTCTTCTCTGGCTTTCGATACAATTTATGCGGAGGGTCAGAGGCGTTATATGAATACCCTTTCCCCATATGCGAAGCATTTCATGGGGATACTTGAGAAACCGGAGGTCGAGAGCATTTCCGGTCTCAGCCCCATCATTGCCATTGAGCAGAAGACCACGGGCAACAACCCGCGTTCCACAGTGGGCACCATCACTGAAATTTCTGATTTTCTCAGACTCCTTTATGCCAGAGCATCAAAGGCCTATTCGCCGGACAGCGGGCGTGAGATGGTGCGCTATACGGACGCGCGCATAGTCGACCTTATCCTCAGCGAGTATGACGGTAAGAAGTGCATACTCCTTGCTCCCCTCGTGCGCGGCCGCAAGGGCCATTACAGGGAGCTGTTCGAGCAGCTTCGCAAGAAGGGTTATGCCCAGGTGCGCATAGACGGTGAGATACGTGAACTGGCCGAGGTTGAGGCTCTGGACAGGTACAAGGCGCATTTCGTGGAGCTGGTGGTGGATAAGATGAAGCCGGGGCAGGGGGATGAGGGACGCATCCGCTCGTCCGTCTCGCCGGCCCTTTCCATCGGCAAAGGCTCGCTTGCAGTACTGTCTTTGGAAGCGGGGAGTTTTCCTCGGGATGGTCTCGCTTTGAATAGGGCTGATGCTCGCCCACCCGAGAAAACTCCCCTTCAGGATAGCACTCCAAACGCTCCGCTACCTGAAGGCTCCGGCCTCAGGGCAGACGGGCAGATGCGTCATTTTTCGAAGCATCTGGTGGATCCCCAGACGGGGGTCTCGCTGCAGGAGCCGGCTCCGCATTCTTTCTCCTTCAACTCGCCGGAGGGCTACTGCCCTTATTGCAAGGGCCTTGGCGAGGTGGTGGATGTTGACCTCGACACCATTGTTCCGGACCGCAGCAAGAGTGTTGCCGACGGGGGCATCGTCCCTCTCGGCCGCCTGAGGGACGGCAAGAAGTTCGAGATAGTGCGTGCAATCGCGCGCAAGTACGAATTTTCCCTTTACGACCCCATAGATGAGATTCCGGAAGCGGCCCTCACCCAGCTCGTTTACGGCTCGGACGATTTTTTCCGCATAGGCGACGGCGCCTTTTCCGAGATGGTCAGCTGGCCTGGCGTGGTTGGGGATATAGAGGAGAAGGTCGTGTGCCCCGTGTGTCACGGCACGCGCCTGAAGCAGGAGACCAAGTGCTTCCGCATAGACGGCAAGGACATTTCCGAGGTCAGCTCGATGGAGATTTCCCAGCTCGCAGAGTGGCTCGGCACGCTTCCGGGGAAGTTTTCCGACAGGGAGAATGCCATAGCCCATGACATCCTGAAGGAGCTCCGCGCGAGGGTGCAGTTCCTGCTCGACGTGGGCCTGGATTACCTCAGCCTGGACCGCGCCACTGCGTCCCTTTCCGGAGGCGAGAGCCAGCGCATACGCCTTGCCACGCAGATAGGCTCGAAGCTTGTGAATGTCATCTACATCCTTGACGAGCCGAGCATAGGCCTGCATCAGAGAGACAACAAGAAGCTGCTCGCATCCCTCAAGGAACTGAGGGACGAGGGCAACACGGTTGTCGTTGTGGAGCATGACGAGGAGACCATGGCCGAGGCCGACTGGATCGTGAACGTGGGTCCCGGTGCGGGCGCCCTGGGCGGCAACATCATCTACAGCGGCCCGGCGCAGCCTGTTGTGAACACCGTGGAGCTTCCGCAGCAGCGAAGGACAGGCAGCGGTAAGTTCCTGACCATCAAGGGCGCGAGCGGCAACAACTTGAAGAATCTTGACGTCTCCTTCCCTCTGGGCTGCCTCATAGGCATCTCCGGGGTGAGCGGCAGCGGTAAGTCCAGCCTCATAAACGAGACCCTCATGCCTATACTCAAGGGTCAGTTCTACAACCTGAAGCAGAAACCTCTTCCTTACGCTGCGGTGGAGGGCATAGAGAACATAGACAAGGTCATAGAGGTGGACCAGAGCCCGATAGGGCGCACGCCGCGCTCGAACCCCGCCACCTTCACAGGCGTATTCAACGACATCAGGGACCTGTTCGAGGCGACCCCGGATGCCAAGGTGCGCGGTTTCAAGGCGGGCCGATTCTCCTTCAATGTGGCAGGTGGCCGATGCGAGGAGTGCAAGGGCGCCGGAATCAAGGTGATAGAGATGAACTTCCTCCCTTCCGTGAACGTGGTCTGCGAGGCATGCCGCGGGCAGCGCTACAAGGAGGATACGCTTGCCGTCAAGTACAAGGGCAAGAATATAAACGACGTGCTGGAGATGCCTATAAGCGAGGCCTACGAGTTCTTCAAGTCGAATCCGAAGATCTCCGCCAAGCTCAAGGCCATGGTGGATGTGGGCCTGGGTTACGTGCATCTGGGTCAGTCTGCGGTTACCCTTTCCGGAGGGGAGAGCCAGCGCATGAAGCTAGCCGCCGAGCTGGCAAGGAAGTCCACGGGCAACACTCTCTACATGCTGGACGAGCCTACCACGGGCTTGCACATGGAGGATGTCAAGGTTCTGCTTTCTGTGCTGCAGAAGCTTGTGGATCAGGGAAATACGGTAATAGTAATTGAACATAATCTGGACGTGCTCAAGAGCGTGGACTATCTCATAGACATGGGGCCGGAAGGAGGCCGCCGTGGAGGGATGGTTATGGCCAAGGGTACGCCGGAACAGGTTGCGGAAGACAGTAACTCCGTGACAGGTAAATATTTGAAAGGATTGTTATGACAAAGATTGAATCTGCCAGGGAAGAGTATGTACGCTGGTGTGCTGCCATAGGTATTGACAGCGTTGACAGACTTAATGAGGTTTTATTGAGCGGCAAGGGAGTTGAGCTCATCAATCTGAGCGAGGCAAGGCAGGAACGCAAGTATGCCGAGACCGCAGACCAGATTTTCTGGAAGAAGAACCAGTGCCGCATCGTCATGATGTCCGGCCCGTCTTCCAGCGGCAAGACCTCCTCTTCTCTCAGAATCGCCCAGCAGTGCCGTGTGCTCGGCCTTACCCCTAAGGTAATAGAGCTCGACAACTATTTCGTGGACAGGGAGAGAACCCCTAAGGACGAGAACGGCGAGTATGATTACGAGCATCTGAATGCCATGGATATAGAACTCCTCGGTCAGCATCTGAATGCCCTGCTCGCAGGTGAGGCTGTGGAGATCCCGAAGTTCGATTTCAAGGCTGGAAAGCAGGTCTTCAACGGCAATTTCATGCGCCTTGAGGAGAACGACATGCTCTTCATGGAAGGCATCCATGCTCTCAATCCGGCACTTACCCCGTCGGTAGACACATCCCGTTTCTTCAAGATATACATTTCCGCGCTGACCTCCCTCCCGGGAGGGGAGAAGGTTCACAACTCCACCACGGACAAGCGCCTCATGCGCCGTATCGTGAGGGACAACCGCACCAGGGGAATCTCTCCTGAGGATACCATCATGAGGTGGCCTTCTGTCCGCCGCGGCGAGACCAGGAACATCTTCCCTTATGAGGAAAACGCGGATGTCGTGTTCAATTCATCGACCCTTTACGACATACCTCTCCTCAAATACTACGTGGAGCCTCTGCTCTACGAGATTGCGGAGTCATCTCCGGCCCATGAAAAGGCTGCGCAGATTCTTGATCTGCTGGGCAATGTAGTGGCGCTGAAACCTCAGGAGATAGCCGCCATCCCGCCTACTTCCATCATGCGCGAGTTTATAGGCGGCCAGAGGTTATAATTCCAGAGGGACGTCCTCTCCAAGTTCGTTGAAAGGCTCCAGGAACGGGTTCGTAGTGCGCTCGTTCCCTATGGTGCTTGACGGACCGTGTCCCGGGTATATCTCAATGGCCGGGTCGAGCCATATCAGCTTCTCCATGATGGAGCGGATTTCGTCGTCGTAGTCCGAGTAGGCGAAGTCCGAGCGGCCTATCGTGCCTGCGAAGAGGGTATCTCCGGTGAACATCAGCCTGTTGCCCTCGTCGAGGAAGCATACGCTGCCGGGGGTGTGCCCGGGGGTGGTAATCACCTTGAATTCCATATCGGCGATTTTGATCATCTGACCGTCTTCCAGAGGGATGAAGGGGAAGTTGAACGGTCTGTCCGGCATCTCTCCGTCCGCAGGATGCATGTAGGTGGGGATGTCCCATTTCTCCTGCAGGGCCTTCACTCCGAAAGTGTGGTCCAGGTGCCCGTGGGTGAGCAGTATCGCCGCAGGACTCAGCCCCTTGCCCTCAAGGAAGGCGTAGAGTTCATCGAAGTCAGTGGGATGATGGCAGCCCGGGTCCACGATTATGCACTGCGGGCCGTCTGCCCATGCGACCATTGTGTGCTCCTGAAAGAGGTTGAAGGTGAAAATATGAGTGTTGAGCATGGTATTTGTCGTTTTCTTCGGCAAAAATACGAAAGTATTTGTTAAATTTGTATGATTATACTCATTTGAAAATGCATATCGGAGTAGCAGGCAATATCGGAAGCGGGAAAACCACCCTCACAAGGATGCTGGCTGAACATTACGGCTGGATTCCTAAATATGAGGCTGTGAGCTACAACCCGTATCTGGAGGACTACTACAAGGATATTCCGCGCTGGTCCTATAATCTCGAGACGTATTTCCTTGCTCAGCGCTTCAAGGACGTGCTGGAGATAGCTGCGACCGAGGGGACGGTGATCCAGGACAGGACCCTGTTCGAGGGAGTGCACATATTCGTGGCCAACAATCACGATTTGGGCAATCTCAGCGACAGGGATTATGAAACCTATATGCAGCTCTATTCCCTGATGATGTCCACCGTGAAGTACCCTGACCTGCTGATTTATCTCAGGTCGGATGTGCCTCATCTGGTCTCCAAGATACAGAAACGCGGCAGGGATTACGAGCAGAGCATCAACCTGGAGTATCTCACAGGCCTTAACAGGCGCTACGAGGAATGGATAGCGGAATACCCTGGGAAGCTGCTGATAATCGATGCCGACAATCTTGATTTCAAGAACAATCCGGAAGATTTTGCCGGCATTACGGACAAGATAGAGGCTGAGCTCTTCGGACTTTTCAAATAATTGTTAAATTTGTAAGATTTAATTACTTCGCACTACATGCACATCGCTATTGCAGGAAATATCGGGAGCGGGAAGACTACCCTCACCAAGATGCTGGCCGCCCACTACGGTTGGACTCCTAAATATGAGTCGGTGGACTTCAATCCCTACCTGTCCGACTTTTATGAGGACATGGAAAGATGGTCATTCAATCTCCAGATATATTTCCTCAACAAGAGGTTCAAGGATGTGGTGGACATCTCCAGGTCGGAAGAGGTCATCATCCAGGACAGGACGATTTACGAGGATGCGCGCATCTTCGCTCCCAACCTTCACGATATGGGCCTCATGACTACACGCGACTTCGAGAACTACAGCGACCTGTTTGACCTCATGATGTCTCTCGTGGGCAATCCTGACCTTCTGATCTATCTCAAATCCAGCATACCCAACCTCATCTCGCAGATTCAGAAGAGGGGTCGTGAATATGAGAAGAGCATCAGGATAGACTATCTCACGGGTCTCAACGAGAAGTACGACAACTGGATAGACTCATACGAGGGGAATCTTCTCGTAATAGATGCAGACAATATCAAATTCGGAAACAGACCGGAGGATTTCGAAAAGGTGACAAACATGATAGACGCGCAGCTTTTCGGCCTCTTCGGAAACAATACCAAATAAACTATGGCAGATATTAAAAAACCGACGATTATTGATTTCGTCTCCAAGTATGCGGACAAATATGAGTCCGATACTTTCCTCCGTGAAAAGGTGGATGGCGTTTGGACTGAGACTTCATTCAGGCAGACGCACAATGAAGGTAAGATTTATGGCGCCGGCTTCATGGCCCTGGGCCTTGGAAAGGGAGACAGGGTATCCCTCATCTCTGAAGGACGCAACATGTGGATTTTCACTGAACTCGGTATTCTCTATGCCGGTGCAGTGAACGTCCCTCTTTCATACAAACTCGAGTCCGACCAGGACCTTATCTTCCGTATCAACCACTCGGATTCACGCTTTGTGGTGGCTTCCGAGATGGAAATCGAGAAGGTTCGCCGCGTGATCGACCGCTGCCCTACCGTGGAGAAGGTGATCGTGTTCGACGATATCCCTCTCAAGGAGAATGAGATGAGTGTCAAGGAACTCCGTGAGATGGGACTCAAGTTCATGGAGGAGAATCCTGGTGCAATCGAAAAGCGCATGGCGGAGGTCAAGCCTGACGATTATGCAAACATCAGCTACACCTCAGGAACCACCGCAGACCCTAAGGGTATCCTCCTCACACACAGGAACTATACTGCAAACGTGGAGCAGGGCAACTCAGTCATCGGCATAGACAAGGGTGACATCATGCTCATCATCCTTCCTCTGGACCACTGCTTCGCACATGTTGCCGGTTTCTATACCATGATGTTCCACGGCGGAAGCATCGCCACCGTGCCGGGAAAGACCCCTTCGGCACAGCTCCGCAACATCCTCCCTTCAATGCAGGAGGTTCATCCTAACGTGATGCTTTCAGTCCCTGCGCTTTCCCGCAGCTTCAAGAAGGCCATCGAGGGCGGCGTGAAGAAGAAGGGGCCAACCGTGGAGAAGCTTTACAACTTCGCTCTTAAGAACGCAATTGCCTACAACAAGGAATATTACAACCGCGGAGGTCTGCTCCAGTGCTGGCGCAAGCCTCTCATGGCTCTGTTCGACAAGATACTCTTCAAGTCCGTCAGGGACACCTTCGGCGGAAAGATGAAGTTCTTCGTCGGCGGCGGCGCCCTTCTGGACATCAACCTCCAGAGATACTTCTGCGCCATCGGCATACCTGTATTCCAGGGCTACGGCCTTTCCGAGGCGACCCCTATCATCTCGGCCAACTCCGGCGGACACGCGCGCTTCTCTTCATCCGGCCGCATCGTGAAGCCTATGGACATCAAGATCTGCGACGAGGACGGCAAGTCCCTTCCTTACGGACAGACAGGCGAGATCGTGGTTCGCGGCGAGAATGTGATGGCCGGTTACTGGAAGAACCCTGAGGCTACTGCCAAGACGGTGGTGGACGGATGGCTCCACACCGGAGACCGCGGCTACATCTGCAAGGATGATCCTGATTTCCTTTATGTTACGGGCCGATTCAAGAGCCTCCTCATCTCCGCAGACGGCGAGAAGTACTCTCCGGAAGGATACGAGGATGGTCTTGCAGACGGCAGCAAGTTCATCGACTGGGCAGTGCTCTACAACAACCAGAGCCCTTGGACCTCCGTCATCATCGTGCCTAACAAGGCTGCTCTCGCAGAAGAGGTTCAGAAGAAGAACCCTGGCATCGACATCAAGTCCGACGAGGCCTGCATCAAGATGCTCGAGATCATCAAGGGCGAGTGCGACTCATACCGCAAGGGCGGAAAGAACGAGGGCCTCTTCCCTGAGAAGTGGCTCCCTGCTTCCATCGTCATTGCCGAGGAAGGTTTCAACGAGCAGAACGGCATGCAGAACAGTACCGGAAAGATGGTGCGCCGCAATGTGGAGAAACGTTATGCAGACCGCATAGAATTTGCCATGACCGCTGACGGAAAGGATATCTTCAACAAGCAGAATATCGACGCAATCAGATAATAATCAACTAAAATCAATAATCATGTCAAACAAGAATTCAAACATTGTAGCCATAGTGACGATGTGCTTCATCTTCGCTATGATCTCATTCGTTACCAATATGGCAGCGCCATTCGGTAACATCTGGGGACTCTCTTACGAGTGGGCCGGATTTGCCGGTAACCTCATGAACTTCGCAGCTTATCTTTTCATGGGTATCCCTGCAGGTAACATGCTCGTGAAGTACGGTTACAAGAAGACCACACTCATCGCACTCATCGTAGGTGCTGCAGGTCTCGGTGTACAGCTTCTTTCAGGTGTTGTAGGTAATATCTACGTTTATCTCCTCGGTGCACTCATCTGCGGTTTCTGCGTATGTATGCTCAACACCGTAGTGAACCCTATGCTCAACCTTCTCGGTGGTGGCGGAAACCGCGGTAACCAGCTCATCCAGACAGGCGGTACACTCAACTCCCTCGCAGGAACACTTACCCCGCTCCTCGTAGGTGTGCTCGTAGGTACCCTTACCAAGGATTCTTTCCCTAAGGTTGCCCCACTCATCATCACCGGTATCGCAATCTTCCTCGCAGCTTTTGCAGTGATCTCCTTCATCAAGATCGAGGAGCCTCAGAAGAACCTTTCTCAGCTTACATACGAGAAGTCTCCTATCGCTTTCCGTCACTGCCTCCTCGGAATCATCGCCATCTTCTTCTATGTTGGTGTTGAGGTTACCATCCCTGCTACCATGAATGCATGGATCAGCCGCCTCGACTTCGCTGGTGCTGCTGCAGTTGCAGGCTCACTCGCAGCTCTCTACTGGTTCTTTATGCTCATCGGCCGTGCTGCATCCGTAGCTATCTCTGGAAAGGTTTCCACAAAGACCCAGCTCACCGCCGTTTCAGCAGTGGCTATCGTTCTCGTGATCGCAGCCATCTTCACCGGAAACAGCAACATTACCCTCAACCTCAATCTCGGATTCATCAAGCTTGAGAATGCTCAGGTTCCACTTTCCTGCGTGTTCCTCTTCTGCTGCGGTCTCTGCACCTCAGTGATGTGGGGAGGAATCTTCAACCTCGCAACAGAAGGCCTTGGAAAATATACAGCAAAGGCTTCCGGCCTCTTCATGACCATGGTTGTAGGTGGTGGCGTGATGCCTTTCATCCAGGACCGCCTCCTTACACCTTACGTAGGTTACCTCGCATCTTACTGGCTTGTAGTTGCAATGCTCGCATACATCCTCTACTATGCACTCGTGGGATGCAAGAATGTAAATAAAGATATCAAAGTAGACTAAATCGATATGGAAAAAAAATATGTAGTTGGAGTCGATGTGGGAGGTCAGACCTCGAAGATCGGTGTGGTTGATGCCCGTGGATGCGTTCTCGCTCAGACCGTTATCCGCTCAGATGTTTATGGTACAGATGCAGATGCATTCCTCGAGGCCCTCGCTGTAGCCATCAAGGGAGTCATCAAGGAGTCCGGCAAGGAAGGTGATGTCCGCGGAATAGGTGTGGGTGCCCCTAACGGAAACTATTATACTGGAGAGGTGTCTTTCGCACCTAACCTCGCATGGGCTGCCAACAGGGCAGTGAAGTTCGCTGAGACCCTTCAGGAAAAGATGGACGGCATCCCTGTAAGCCTTACCAATGACGCAAATGCCGCAGCCGTAGGTGAGATGACTTACGGTGCTGCCCGCGGAATGAAGAATTTCATCATGATCACCCTCGGAACAGGTGTGGGCAGCGGTATTGTCATAGACGGAAAGGTGGTTTACGGTCACGACGGTTTCGCCGGTGAACTCGGCCATACAAGCGCAGTACGTTCCAACGGCCGTCTTTGCGGCTGTGGAAAGCAGGGCTGCCTCGAGGCATATTGCTCGGCCATAGGTCTTGCCCGCACGGCACGCGAGTGGCTTGAGATGTCAAGCGAGCCTTCAGTGCTCAGGGACGTTGAGAAGATCACTTCCAAGGATGTCTATGACGCAGCAAAGGAAGGCGATGCTCTCGCTCTCAGGGTATTCGACTATACAGCCACCATCCTCGGACGCAGCTGTGCGGATTTCATAGCATTCAGCGCCCCTGAGGCCATCGTCCTCTTTGGCGGACTTGCACGTGCCAAGGAGTTCCTCTATGAGCCTATGCTCAAGGCAATGAACGAGAACTGCCTCAAGATGTGGAAAGACAAGGTGAAGATCGTATTCTCCCAGCTCAAGGAGTCTGATGCCGCCATCCTCGGTGCATCTGCCCTTGCATGGGAACTTTAAGAATGAATCAAGTTATTTATAACAAAATGAAAACAAACAAACTTTTTATCGCACTCGCTTTCGGCGCAGCTCTCGTGGCTTGCGGCCCAAAGGGTGGTGACGCTGCTGTAGAGGGTGAGAAGACCGCAGCAGATTTCAAGGTATCAAAGGCAGTGAAGGATTCTGTCAGCTACCTCCTCGGTATCAACTATGGAACATTCCTCAAGGGATATGATTTCGGCGACGATCTCAACTACAATGAGTTGGTCAAGGGTATCAAGGATTTCATGAAGGCTGAGGGAGATTTCCGCGATCCTGAGTTCAACGATCAGTTCAAGATCAGCCCTGACAAGATCAACGATATGTTCAACTCTTATCTTGAGAACCGCAGGAACATGAAGATCGCCCAGAACAAGGAGAAGGAAGCTGCTTTCCTCGCAAAGAACGCAAAGGACCCTAAGGTTCAGACAACCATGAGCGGTCTCCAGTACACCGTTATCGAGAAGGGTAACGATGTTGTTGCCGGTCCTGCAGATACCGTATGGGTAAAGTACAAGGGAACTCTCCTCGACGGCACCGTATTCGACGAGACCAAGGGTGACGAGCCTGTTCAGCTTACTCTTAACCGTGTCATCAAGGGATGGACAGAAGGTCTCCAGCTCGTGGGAGAGGGTGGCCAGATCAAGCTCTTCATTCCTGCTGAGCTCGGTTACGGCGAGCGCGGAACCCAGGGTATCGAGCCATACTCAACCCTCCTCTTCGACGTTACCGTCACCAAGGTTGGCAAGGTTGCCGCTGAGTAATCATTCGGTACATATTATGAAATGAGGTCGATCCCACGGGGTCGACCTCATTGCTTGTCCGTTGAATGATTATAGACTCTCAATCTGTTCTTCTGTCAGACCTGTACACTCCGCAATCATTGTGACATCGAGACCTTTTGCCTTAAACGCCTTGGCAATCTCTATTTTACCTTCAGCCTTGCCTTTGGCTTCACCTTTGGCCTTCGCCTGCCCCGTTTCATTGCCAGGTATCCGTGGTTTTCCTCACTGCCTCAGTGCTGAGCCTCCGCTTATGAGCAATGTACTTTTCTGGATTCCAGGAACAAAACAACCATTCTGTTCCCAGTCCATCCTTTTTGTCCAGTTGATATAATTCTTTAAATACACAAGGGCATCTTATTCTGACCTAACTAC